>NZ_FUYC01000005.1 GCF_900167125.1 Paucidesulfovibrio gracilis DSM 16080 | reverse complement strand
TGGGAAGGGGAGTCCGAGGGGAAAGCCCTTTCTGCAAGAAAGGGTTGCCCCTCGGAAAACAATACCTGTCCCCTGCGCGGGGCGCGGCTTGCTCCCAGGCGTGATTTGCACTATGAAGCTCGGGCCTTGCCGAAAGGCGTCCACATGGACGGGTTTCGGCGGCAAGCCGCTGGTATCGGGATATCGCAGGCAGTGCGGGTATCCCTTTTTCTTTGTCCGCTATCGGTTGCGGACGCACCTTCATCCCATACGGAACAACGACCATGATGCGCGATCTTCCCATGTCTTTTGCCGCTGGACTCCAGCCCGATAACGATGGTTCTTCTTGCGAACAATATGTACCCCAGGGCGTCTGCTCCAAGCACATCAGCTACCAAGTGCGGGACGGCAAGGTCTATGGCGTGCATTTTACGGGTGGGTGTGACGGCAACCTCAAGGCCGTTGCCGCCCTGGTGGAAGGCATGGCGCTGGAGGATGTTTTGGAACGGCTGGAAGGCATTACCTGCGGCAAGCGTGGTACGTCTTGCCCGGACCAGTTTTGCCATGCCCTGCGGCGTCATCTGTAGCCCGTCCAGGGCTGCTGCCGTGGGAACGTCCGCGGTGGTGGCTGTGCGGGGCTGAACCCCGTGAATGCCGCTTACCGGCGGCGGATGCTGCCCTGGCTTGCGTTGCCGTCTTGGTGGTGCTGGTGATCGTTGATGATGCCTTTTCCATTGTCCGGGGAAGGGGTGGTCTGGCGTGGTGGGCGGGGCGAAGAGGGGGCCGGATTTTCTTGCTGGTTGATCCTGTCCTTGGCTCCGCTGCTGTTGCCAGTACCCTGGGCTTGTCCGGGAGGGGTTCCTCCGGTGCCGGAGCCGCTCAGGTCGCGGGAAAGCATGCCTGCGAGGTGTGTTACGGCCACGGCAAAGTTCAAATTTTGCCCCCCGTCATAGTAGAACGTGTTGATGCCCAGCACCTGGCCTTGTTCATCCAGGAGCGGACCGCCGCTGTTGCCGTGGGAGATGGCCGCCGTGGTCTGCACCAGGCTGACGCCTTCTTGGGTGCGTAGGCCGCTGACCACGCCTAGGGAAATGGAATTTTCCAGGCCCAGGGGGTGTCCGATGGTCATGACTTCCTGGCCGACCTCCGGCGGTGTTTCGGCCAGAGGCAGGGCTGTGCCGGGGTGCTGCACGCGGATCAGGGCCAGATCCTGCCGTCGGTCGGCATACACCAGCCGCAGGGAGTGTTGGGTTTCGCCGTCGTTGGTTTCCACGTCGATGGATCGGGCGCCTTCCACCACATGATGATTGGTTGCCACGAGCGATCCGTCCCCCACAAAAAAGCCTGTGCCTTCGGAGATGGCGTTTCCCGTGTCGCAGATCACGCGCACCACGGAGCCTTGCACTTGCTTGTACAGTGTGCGGGCATCCAATGTGCGGGCGTCTGAGGGCAGGGGATGCATGATGGTCAGGAACAGAAGGGTCAGCAGAGTGATTCGAAGGGGCTGGTGAGCGGCGTTCATGAAAATTTCTCCACACGGGGGTAGTGTCGGCGCAGGGCGTTTTTCGGGACGCCCCGGGCCGGCGCGGACGATGGTCCGGCAGCATTCGGGGAGCGGATCACTGCCAGGGCATTGGTTCGTGGGCAAAAGCAATACGTTGAAACATGCGGCATTGGCAAGGCCGGGCAGCGTATCGTGGGTTGTCTGGTTTTGTAATCTGACGGAATTGGTGTAATTTATTTTTACCACCAGTGTGGTCTGTACTTTGCAGCTTGGTACGGTTGGAGGATTCTTTTTTCTGGGGGAAAACCGGTATTGGAATTGGGACAGAAGTGTGCGAAACTTCGGAATTGTAAACACCGTACGCGCCGCTCGCAAAAAGGGTATCTGCTTTTCTGCCGTTTTGCATGGTGTCCTAGAGCGGTGCGTCGCCGTTTCAACATTGGGCGCAATGGTGCGGCTGATGCTTGTGCTTGTTGTTTTGTGGCCGGTATGATTCACAGTGTGGATGCGCGATGAACCGACCGGCTCCCCCACCCCACAAAAGGAGATCCACCAATGAAACGTTTTCCGCTGATCGCGCTGTTGCTTGCCGGTCTTTTCCTTGCGGCTTGTTCGGGCGCGCCCACGCTTGACGCGTCTTCGGACGAGGCGCTCAATGCGTCGCTGACAGCCATGGCTGAGGAGCTGTCCACCGAGAAAAAGGAACAGCTGGCGGGGTCCATGTTGCTCTTGGGTATGAAGGGCGCTTTTTCCGGCAAGGAAGGGGCTGCCGTGTTTGCGGAGTATGATGGATGGACCGCGGAGGAGCTTGTGGCGGAAGGTCGCAAGCTGGCGGCGCAATCCAAAGAATAGACGGGTCAGGCAATGTTGAGAGAAAGGTTTTTGGTTCCACGCGCCGCAGGAAATTGCGGATGGCGTGTGGAAGCGTTTGAACGGGAACCCCCCTTGAACGAATAGAACAACGTTTGCAGCATTGCCGTACACAAGGCTCCGGTCGCTTTTGAAGAGTGACCGGAGTCTTTTTTTGCGTGGAGTCGAAAAGAGGGATGTTTCCCGGGCCGGAACGCCGGATCCTTCCGGAACGCTGTTGCAATGCGTCGGCGTGAAGCAAAAAGGATCGAAATTTCAGCATATTCAAATCAAAAAAGCCGTGTTGCACGGTTTTTTATCAAAATCACTTGACGAAGTCTTTGAGCGCTCGTAAGGGTAGGGAAACAGTTTTTAGAACGACGTTTCGCACAGTGGAACGAGCTACAAACTGTTCCATTCGAAGCGCCCGGGAGCGGGGTTCGAATGCGTCGTGGGACTGCTCCGGTGTCGGATGCCGAATCCTTGATTTGAGGAACGGCGCGCAGGGCAAGCAAACAACGGCGCACCACCGATGGGAGTGGCGCGGTCACACGGCGAAGCGGCAAGGGTTGGGAGTCGGGAAATGAATAAACACAACCACAGCTGTTGTTGTGTTGCATGGGCGGTCCCGAAGGAAGAAGGGACCGGGAGTGGTACCATGAGGGAGTATGTTTTGAGTATCTTCGGCCTACATGCGGACTTTGGGGAAGAAGCCGTGGAGCGTCGTGGTCTGAATCACAGAATATTCTGGATTCCGTTTTTGTTGATCACCGCGTCCATTGCCGTGGCCTTGCTGGTTCCGGAAACCTTTGAAAAAGTGGTTTCCGTTGGACAGACGTACATTCTGGACCATTTCAGCTGGCTGTTTTCCTCAACCGGGCTGTTTTGTCTGATCCTGGTGACCGTTGCCTATTTTTCCAAGTTCGGCAACGTGGTCATCGGCGGAAAGGATGCCAAGCCCATGCTCAGCCGCTGGCAGTGGTTCTCCATCACCCTGTGTACCACCATCGCAATCAACATTCTTTTTTGGCCTATTGTTGAGCCTCTGCAAGACATGCTGGCACCGCCGGCTGCTATGGGCTTAGAACCGAACTCACACGGAGCTGCGAAATTTTCGCTCTCCTCCATGTACATGAACTGGGGATTGATTCCCTATGCGATCAACGCGCTTCCGGCCCTGGTGTTTGCGGTCTGCTACTACAACTTGAAGCGGCCCTTCAGCCTCGGCTCCATTCTCTACCCCATTCTCGGCAGTCGGGCCAATCGCGGGGTCGGGAGCGTGGTTGACGTGATTTCATTGTACGCTTTGGCCCTGGGCATGGGTACGTCCCTTGGTACGGGCGTGCTCATGCTCGCCAGGGGGCTTTCCCGGGTGCTGCCCGGTTTGCAAAACACGCCGGGGCTTTGGGCCTTTTTGCTCAGCACGGTGGTGGCCATCTGCATCATGACCTCGGTGAGCGGGGTGCTGCGCGGCATGCGCATGGCCTCGGAATTTAACGCCAAGCTGTTTTTACTGTTGATCATTTTCGCATTCATGGCCGGTCCCACGGTGTTCATCCTGGACTTGAGCACCGAGGCGTTCGGCTCCTTTGTGGATAACTTCTTTGCCCGGTCCCTGTTCACGGACGCGTTCCGGGTGGATTCCTGGCCCCAGCAGTGGACGGTGTTTTCCTTTGCCAACTACATGATCTGGGCGCCCATTTCAGCCCTGTTCCTGGGGCGCATCTCCCGCGGGTACACGGTGCGGCAATTTTTGAGCACCAACGTGATTCTGCCCGTGACCTTTGTATTTATTCACTCGTCCGTGTTCAGCGGCACCGCCATCTGGCAGCAGATCGTCGGCGGGGTGGACCTGCAGGCCAGCATTGCCACGGGCATTGATGAGGCCGTGTACATCCTGCTGGAAAATCTGCCCTTGGGCGGATTGGTGGTGCCGCTCTTTCTCTTCATCGTGCTGGTCTCCTTTGTGACGGCGGCGGACTCCTCCACCAATGCCATGGCCTCGCTGACCACCACGAACCTCACGGAAGACAATCAGGAAGCCCCGGTGTTCCTGAAAGTGGCCTGGGGAGCCATTATCGGCGCTCTGGCCTTCATTATGTTGGTGTTCTCCGGGTTGGACGGCATGAAGACCCTGACCTACCTCGGCGGTACACCCATCACCCTGGTGATTATTGGCGCGGCATTCTCCCTGGCGCGGCTCATCCGCACCGGAGACCGCTACAACAACGTGTAACGTTCCGAATCGGACAAGCATTGGAAAAGAGGGAGCCAGAGTTGTCGAATCTCATCAATTCCGTGGAGCGCGCCCTGGATGTGTTGCTCTACCTCAACCGTGCGGACGGCCCGGTGGGGGTGTCGCAGATCAGCAAGGACATGGGCATGCACAAGAGCACCGTGTTCCGTACCCTGGCCACCTTGGAAAGTCGGCGGTTCGTGTTCCAGAATCCGGATTCCGGTAAATATTCCCTGGGTGTGAGCCTCTATTCCATGTCCAACAAAATTCAGTTCTACGATGTGTTCAAGCCGTTTGCCCGGCAGCTGGGCGAGGAATTCAAGGAGGCGGTCAACGTCTCGGTTCTCGAATCCACGGCCGAAGGCGTGTTTCGCAGCACCATCGTGGTCAAGGAGGACAGCAAGGACAATGTATTATCCGTCAGCCCAACGATCGGGACGAGCATGGATTGTTATTGTTCGTCCGTGGGAAAGTGCCTGCTCGCCTTTTCCCCCGACGTCCCGGTGGAGTCACTCAAGAAGTATTCGTTCGCTCGGTATACGCACAAGACCATAGCCGGTCCCGAGGAATTGGCCGAGGAACTGGCCCGTGTGCGCGCCATCGGGTTTGCCGTGGATGACGAGGAGCAGGAGATCGGCCTTACCTGCGTGGGCGTGCCGATTTTCGATCCGTCAGGACAGGCTGTGGCGGCCATGAGTATTTCCGGTCCCACGCCGCGCATGCAGGCCCACGATACCGAGAAACTGGCCCAGCGCCTGCGCGAAGTGGCCGCGGAAATCACCACATTGCTGTAATGGCCGGGCGGCATCGGCCGCCCCCTGCTCTGTTCACCCTTAACCGTATTTTACGAACATGGTTGTTCGTATAATGTTTCAGGAGCGCAGAATATGAAGATTCTGGCCATCAACCCGGGCGGAACCTCCACCAAGATCGCCGTATTCGACGGTGCGGAGGAACGGCTCAACGTCAACGTCAAGCACGCCGAGGACGAGCTGCACCGGTTTGCCGCTGTGTTTGACCAGCTGCCGCTGCGCAGGCAGGCGATTCTCGACGTCCTCAAGGCCCAGGGCGTGGCCCTGGAGGATCTGGCCGCCGTGGTGGGTCGCGGCGGGCTGTTGCGGTCTGTTTCCGGCGGCACCTACGCCGTGAACCAGGCCATGGTGGACGACCTGCGCAACGCGGTCAGCGGGGAACACCCCTCCAACCTGGGTCCGGTGCTGGCCAAGGACATTGCCGACCCTCTGGGCATTCCTTCCTTTATCGTGGACCCCGTGTCCGTGGACGAGTTCGACGAGGTGGCCCGTGTTTCCGGCCTGGCCGACATCGAGCGCCCGAGCTGGCTGCACGCCCTGAACCACAAGGCGGTCTGCCGCAAGGTGGCCGGGGAGTTGGGCGGCTCCTACGCGGACTTCAACTTCATCGTGGCCCATCTCGGGTCGGGCATTTCCATTGCCGCGCACCGGCGCGGGCGCATGGTGGATGGCAGCGGCGGGCGCTCCAACGGCCCGTTTTCCCCGGAACGCTGCGGATCCTTGCCGGCGTATCCCCTGGTGGGACTTTGCTTCAGCGGAAAATACACCCATGAGGAGCTGGTGCGTAAGATCAGCACCCAGGCCGGCATGTTCGATTATCTCGGCACCAAGGACATGGTGGAGATCGAACGCCGCTACGCCGAGGACGATGCCGACGCCGTGCTCGCGCTGAACGCCTTTGTCCTTCAGACCTGCAAGGACATCGGCGGATATGCCGCGGCCCTGGAGGGCAAGGTGGACCGCATCATCGTCACGGGCGGCATTGCCCATTCCGACTTGATCCTGCGGCTCATCCGGGAACGCGTGCAGTGGATTGCGGACGTGGCCGTGGTTCCCGGGGAAATGGAAATGCAGGCTCTGGCCCTGGGGGCGCTCCGCGTGCTCGACGGCACGGAGTCCGTGGTGGAATACGCTTTTTGACCGTTGGAGCATACTATAATGATAGCCGATTTTCAGGAGTTGATCAGCAAGGTGCGCGGCGGCCGGGTTTTCCGGCTCTGCGTGGCCGAGGCCGGAGATCAGGAGCTGTTGCAGGCCGTGAAAATGGCCGTGGACATGGGCTTTGCCTATCCTGTGCTCACCGGTGACAAGGACCGCGTTCGGGAAGCGGCCTTGGCCGTGGGACTGGAGGAGTACGAATTGCTGGCCGGGGACTGCCCGGAGCAGAGCGCGGCCCTGGCCGTGCAGGCCGTGCGAGAGGGACGCGCCGACGTGCTCATGAAGGGCGCCATCAATACCGCACACTACATGCGCGCCATCCTGAACAAGGAGAACGGGTTGCGGAGCGGCCGGTTGCTCAGCGCCCTGGCCGTGTACGAGGTGCGCGAGTACCACAAGCTCATTTTCTGCAGCGACAGCGGCATCAACGTGGCTCCGGATCTGGAGCAGAAAAAGGACATTCTCGCCAATGCGCTGGAAGCCATGCGCCGTATGGGCATGGAATCGCCCAAGGTGGTGGCGCTCACAGCCAATGAGGTGGTGCACCCCAAGGTGCAGGCCACGGTGGACGCGGCCGAGCTGGTCCGCCTGGCCGGGGAGGGAGCCTTTGGTTCCTGCATCGTGGAGGGACCCATCGCCTTTGACGTGGCCTTTGACCGCCATGCCGCGGAGCACAAAGGCATCGACAGCAAGGTCAGCGGCGAGGTGGACCTGATTTTGGCCCCCAACATTGAAACGGGCAACGCCCTTGGCAAGTCCTGGCTGACCCTGAATAAAGCGAAGTGGGCAGGCTTGGTGCTTGGAACCACGCACCCCGTGGTGCTCGGATCGCGGTCCGACACTGCGGAGGTGAAGATCAATTCCATCGCCCTGGCCTGTCTTTTGGCCCAATCGTAGCAACCCGGTACGTGTATTCAATGAGTTGTTGAATAATCCGGACGCTGCGCTTCGTCGTTCGTCAACCCGCAACGACTATGCAACCTGAGGAGTGGAGCAATGCAAAAGAGTCTTGGTTTCAGCCCCCGCGTGTTCATCACGCTGTTTTTTGCAGGCATGGCCTATGCCATCACCTACGCGGTCCCGTTCGTCCAGTATGTCTTTTATGATCCCACCCTGCACGCCCTGGGCGCCACCAATGCCCAGCTGGGTACGTTGATCGCCATCTTCGGCATCGGCAACATCGCGGGCGCGCCCCTGGGCGGTCTCCTTTCCGACCGCTACAACCATAAGACCATGTACATCATGGGCCTGATGGGTACGTCCCTGCTGTCCATCCTGCTGGCCTACAACCTGAACTATCCGTTCGCGGTGTTCGCCTTCTTCGGCTTCGCCATTTCCGGCCTGTTCCTGCTCTTCCCGGCCCACATCAAAGTGGTGCGCCTGCTGGTGGACGAAACCCGCCAGGGTAAGGCGTTCGGCTGGGCGGAATCCTTTGCCGGCATCGGCAGTGTGATCATCAACGCCATCGCCATGTGGGTTTTTGCCCGCTACGTGAACGAAGTGCTCGGCTTCAAATCCGTGCTCATCTTCTTCGGCTTGTGCGGCATCGCCTGTTCCGTGGTCCTGTACTTCCTGGTGGACAACCCGGCCAAGGCCATGTCCCGTCGCGGCAGCGAGGAGCAGGAAGAAAACAAGAACAAGGCCGCCATCACCCTGAAGGACTTCTTCATCGTGTTGCGCTGCCCGGGAACCTGGTTCTCCGGCATTGCCGTGTTCGCCACCTATACTCTGTATTGCTCCCTGTCCTACTTCACGCCCTACTTCACCAACGTGCTCGGCGTGACCGTGGCCTTCTCCGGCTGGCTGGCCATTTTGCGCCAGTATGTGATCCGGTTTGGATTCAGTCCTCTGGGCGGATTCCTGGGCGACAAATTCAACTCCGTGACCAAGGTGCTCTTTGTGAGCTGGCTGGGCGCCATCGGCGTGCTGCTGACCATTCTCTTCCTGCCCGAAGGCACGCCCCTGGTGCTGGCCATCGGCCTGATGCTGCTCATGAGCATGCTGACCTTCTCGGCTCGCGGCGCCATGTTCGCGGTGCCGTCCGAGGTGAAGATCCCGGTGAAATACGCGGCCATCACCGCAGGCATCGTCTGCGCCATCGGCTATTCCCCGGATCTGTTCATCTTCATTCTCTTTGGTAACTGGATCGATACGTACGGCAACGACGCCTACAACATGATCTTCATCTACAACATCGTGGTCTGCACCATTGGCGTGATCAGCGCGTTGCTGACCTTCCGCTACAAGAAGTCCCTGGCCGACAAGGTGCAGGAAGAGCAGGCCCGATAAACCCTTACGGTTTGCACGCAAACCGTAGAAACACATTGTCAAGAGGATTGCTATGGAGTCCATCATTGTCAGATCGGAACGGTGCAAGCAGTGCGGATTGTGCGCTGCGCACTGCCCCAATGACGCCATCAGCTTTTCCGAAGAGTTCAACGAGGCAGGCTACAACTTTGCCTGCGTGGACGAGGAAAAGTGCGTCAGGTGCGGCATCTGCTACACCATGTGTCCGGACGGCGTGTTCGCCATCGTCAAGGACGCGCAAGCCGCGGGAGGTCAATAACATGGGCGATATGATGAAAGGAAACATCGCCATTGCCGAGGCCGCGGTACGGGCCGGGGTGCAGCTCTATGCGGGCTACCCCATCACCCCGTCCACCGAGATCATGGAATACCTCTCGGGACGTTTGCCCGAACTGGGGCGCAGCTTTGTGCAGGCCGAAAGCGAATTGGCCGGCATCAATATGGTCATGGGCGCTTCCGCCTGCGGATTCCGCGCCCTGACCGCCTCCTCCGGTCCCGGCATCAGCCTGAAGCAGGAAGGCATTTCCTGCATTTCCGACGAGGAATTGGCCTGCGTGGTCATCAACGTGGTGCGCTACGGCAACGGCCTGGGTACCCTGTATTCCTCCCAGTGCGACTACTTCCGCGAGACCCGGGGCGGCGGCAACGGCGACTACCGCTGCATCGTGCTCAGCCCCTCCAGCATTCAGGAAGCCGTGGATCTCATGGTCCCGGCCTTTGAGCTGGCCGAGAAGTACCGCATCGTCACCGTGTTCATGACCGAAGGCGCCCTGGGCCAGATGATGGAGCCGTGCGACCTGCCCGACTTCATCGAACCGGAGCGGCACGCCTGGGCCTTGGACGGCAAGTACACCTACAAGAAGATCGGCATCTTTGACCGTGATTCCATGAAGGAAGCGGTGGAGCTGAACGAAAAGCACGCCTTGATCAAGGCCAATGAGCAGCGCTGGGAATCCGGCTATGTCGAGGACGCGGACTATGTGTTCGTGGCCTACGGGCTGCCCGGTCGCTCCGTCATGGGCGCGGTGGAAGAACTGCGCGCCGAAGGCCGGAAAGTGGGCTTCATTCGTCCCATCACCACCTGGCCCTTCCCGGAAAAGGCTTTTGCCGAGGTCAACCCCGGGGTCAAGGGCTTCATCTCCGTGGAGGCCAACGCCACGGGTCAGCTCATCGACGACGTGGCCCTGACCGTGAAAAAGACCTTCCGCGAGCGCAACGTGCCTACGTGGTGCCTGCCCTGCGTGTATGGGGTGCCGTCCATCAAGTCCACCAAAGAGGGACTGGCCCGCATCATGAACGGCGAGCTGAAGGAGGCGTACTAATGGCCAAGGAAAGAAAAGTCCCCGCACTGATCGACAACGCCATGTCCTTCTGCCCGGGCTGCGGCCACGGCATCGTCATCCGGCTCATTGCGGAATGTCTGGAAGAGCTGGACCAGCAGGAGAACATCATCTTCCCCATCGGGGTGGGCTGCTCCAGCCTGCTCGGGGGCGGCTTGGTCACGGACCGGCTGCATTGCCCCCATGGTCGCGCCTCGGCAGTGGCCACGGGCATGAAGCGCGTGACCCCCGAAACCACCATCATCGCGTATCAGGGTGACGGCGACGCCTACAGCATCGGCATCGCCGAGACCATCAACGCGGCCTACCGCAATGAAAACATCACCATGATCGCCATCAACAATACCAACTTCGGCATGACCGGTGGCCAGATGAGCTGGACCACCATGCCCGGCCAGGTGACCACCACATCGCCCAAGGGCCGCGACTGCGGCATCACGGGGCAGCCCATCCGCTTCCCCGAACTGGTGGCCCAGGAATTTGGCGTGGCCTACTCGGCGCGCGGCACCGTGACCTCGCCCAAGCACGTCAATAAGCTGAAGAAGTACATCAAAAACGGCATTCAGGCCCAGATCAACGGCGAGGGGTACTCCGTCATCGAAGTGCTCTCCCCCTGCCCGACCAACTGGCGCATGAGCGCGCTCAAGGCCATGGAACGGGTGGAACAGGAGCTGATCCCGTACTACCCGCTGGGTGAATTCAAGACCAGAAAGGAGAATAAGGATGCGTGAGATTCTCTTTGCGGGATTCGGCGGCCAAGGCGTGCTGACGTCCGGTCTGGTCATGTCCCAGGTGGCCGTGTTCAAGGGCCAGAACGCCACGTGGATTCCCTCGTACGGCTCGGCCATGCGCGGCGGAACCGCCAACTGCACCGTGAAGTACGGCGAGGGCATGATCTACAACCCGGCCCAGGAAGAGCCGGACCTGCTGCTGGCCATGAATGGTCCGTCCTTGCAGGCCTTTGCCCCCATCGTCAAGCCTGGTGGCATCATCCTGGTGAACAGTGATATCGTGTCTGAGGACCAGCAGGTGCGCGACGACGTGAACGTCTACCGTGTGGCCTGTTCCACCCTGGCCCAGGAAATCGGCCAGCCCCGGGGCGCCAACATCATCATGGCCGCTGCCGTCATCAAGCTGCTGAATGATTTCAGCATGGAGGACGGCATCCAGGGCATGAACGACATGTTCCGGAAAAAAGGAAAAGAAAAATTCGAAAGCGGAAACGTCCAGTCTTTCGAATGCGGATACAACGCGGTCTAGTCTGAAAACCCCTGGCCTCCGGGCGTGGTGCGGTCTTTCGCCCGGGGGCCGTTTTTTCAGCCGGACATTTTGTCCGCAAACAAATTATTCCGACTGCCTGCTTGGAACGAATTTTCCGCAGGAGCCGCAATGCCTTGCCCAAGGAGGGCGTATGTGTCCCTTTGATCAGTTTGTATCGAATCTACGAAATACTTTTCCCGAGGAACGGGTCCACACCGATGAGTTGTTGGTGAAGGCCTATTCCGTGGACGGCAGCCCGTTCGAGCCGCGTGCCAAGGCCGTGGTGGACGTGGCCTCGCCCGAGGATTTGCAGGAGTTGCTGCGTCTGTCGCGCGAGCACAAGGTCAGCGTTACGTTCCGTGGCGCGGGAACCGGCGTCAGCGGCCAGACCATTGCCGAGGAAGTCACGGTGCGGTTCGTGGGACCGCACTGGAAGCGCATCGACGTGCTGGACAACGGCGACCGCGTGCGCGCCGGCTGCTGCGTGGTGGGCGGCGATGTGAACGAGGCGCTCAAGCCCTACGGCCGGTTCATGACCTCGGACCCCTCGTCCGTGGGCAGCGCGTTTATCGGCGGCATGGCCGCCACCAACGCCGCGGGCCTGAGCTGCGTGGTGGCACGTAACATCTACCACATGATGACGGACCTGCATTTCACGCTCATGGACGGCGCCACCGTGGACACGGCCGATCCGCAGAGCGTGGCCGCGTTCCGCAAGAGCCACAAGGCCATGCTGGACGAATTGCTGGGGCTGCGCGAACGCATTTTGAACAACGAGGAAATGGACGCCAAGGTTCGCCGCAAGTTTTCCATCCGCAACACCGCGGGCTACAGCCTGAACGCCTTCACGGACTATGACGATCCCGTGGAGATCCTCCAGCATCTGATCATCGGTTCCGAAGGCACCCTGGCGTTCATCCACGACATCACCCTGCGCACCGCGCCCCTGGAGACCTTGCGTTCCACGGCCCTGGTGGGCTTCGACTCCCTGGATACCGCCATTGAGGGCGTGCTTCAGCTGGAGGCGAATTGCCCCATGTATGCGGTGGAGTTTTTGAACTCCGTGTCCCTGGGCTGCCTGATGGAGTTGGAAGAGTTCCCCGAAGGGCTGCGCGGCTTGGGCAGCGATGCCTGCGCCCTGCTGCTGGAGACCACGGCCGTGGACGAGGCCCAGCTCACGGAGCGCGTGAATAAGGTCACGGAACTGCTCACCCCGCTCAAGCCCGCTCTGCCCGTGAAGTTCGAGACCGATCCCGCCGTGTGTGAGCATCTCTGGAACCTGCGCCGGGCCTTGTTCCCCATCCTGGCAGGCACCCGGGCCCCCGAGGAATATGCCTATTCCGAGGACTATTGCGTACCCATCAAGAATCTGCCCCAGGCCTGCAACTCCTTTGTGGAGATTCTGAACAAGCATGGGTTCACCAAATCCGGTGTACACGGTCACGCCCTGCACGGGAACATCCATTTCTCCATTCCCTTGCAGCTCAACAATCCCACCGAGGTGGGCAAGGTGGCCATGGTCATCGATGAGGTGGCCGACGTGGTGCTCTCCCTGGGGGGCGCGCTCAAGGCCGAACATGGTACGGGCCGCGCTGTGGCGCCGTTCGTGCGCCGGGAGTGGGGCGACGATCTCTACAAGGTCATGCAGGATCTCAAAAAGGCCATCGACCCGGACGGCCTGCTCAACCCCAACGTGATCCTCAACGACAACCCCAATTGTCACCTGGAAAACCTCAAGTATGCCGGTCCTGTGGATCGGGCCATCGACACCTGCGTGGATTGCGGGTTCTGCGAATACGTGTGTCCCTCCGGCGAGGTGGGATTGTCTTCCCGGCAGCGCATTTACACCCTGCGCGCCATTGCCGGGCTGATCCAGGCCGGGGAAACCGAAAAGGCCGAGCGCTGGCAGAAGAAGTTCGATGAAAAGGGCCGGGATACCTGCGCCACGGATGGACTGTGTTCCAAGCGTTGTCCCCTGGGGCTGGATATTGCCGGGTACATGCGCAAATTGCGGCACCAGGCCGCCACTGAACGGACCCACAAGGTGGCCGGAAAAATCTGCTCCAACTTTGCCTTTGCCCAGCGCGCCGCCTCCACCATGCTGAATGTCGCTTCGGCCGCGCATAAGCTCATGGGCCACAATCTGGCCCGAGGCACGGGCAAGCTGACCAAGTCCATGATGGGCATGCAGATGCCGGACCTGCGTGAGGTGAACCTGCGCGGCGGCTCCCCGTTGCCGCTGCCGGGGCGCGCCCTGGGGCGCGACAAGGTCGTGTATTTCCCGTCCTGCGCCGTGCGCAGCATGGGCTACACCAACGACGAATCGCACCACAACCGCCCGCTCATGGAAGTGACGGTGCGCGTGTTGGAAAAGGCCAAGTTTGACGTGGTGCTGCCGCATAAGACCAATGATTTGTGTTGCGGCAAGGCTTTTGAAACCAAAGGTTTGTTCGAGGAGGCGGACCTCAAGGCCTCCGAGCTGAACAAGGCGCTTCTGGAAGCCACGGAGAACGGCAAATATCCCGTGCTCTGCGAAACCAGCCCCTGCCTGGCGCGCATGAAAAAGACCCTGGACGAGCGTCTGGTGCTCATGGAGCCGGTGGAATTCGTGTTGCAGTACCTGGCGGACCGGTTGCGGTTCAATCAGGTGCCGCGCAAGGTGGCGCTGCATGCCACCTGCTCCATGCGTGAGATGGGCCTTGTGGAAAAATTCCGGGAAGTGGCTGAAAAGTGCGTCACCGACGTGGTCATTCCCGAAAAGATCTTCTGTTGCGGATTTTCCGGCGACAAGGGCTTTACGCATCCGGAGCTGAACGCTTCGGCCCTGAAGACCCTGGCGCATCAGATCCGCGATTGTTCCGAAGGGTACAGCACTTCGCGCACCTGCGAGGTGGGCCTGACCCTGCACGGCAAAAAGCCGTACCGGAACATCTTGTACCTTATTGACGAGTGCACTTCCGGCATGTAGGCGCGGCCCCCCCCTCCCCATCACGCTGAATGTGCCTGTGCGCACGGCCTGCGTGCCGGATTCCCGTCACCTCCAGGCGGCGGCCATAAGGTCGCCGCCGACCCTCCTCCCCCTGGCGATGCACCGGACGGAAGCATTGCCCCATGACCGGCGGGCCGCCACCCGTCGGTCTTTTTTTCAGGAAGCCCGGCGCGGTGTCCTTGTTCGGTGTTCAGCCAATGGATTCGTTCATAAACGCCAGGCAATCCCCGGCCCGCTGGGTCCAGGACCGGGCCTGATGGCTGGTGCGGCAGCGCTTTTGCAGTGCATGGGCCAGAGCGGGGTTCGTGGCCAGCTCGCGGATGGTGCGGGCCAGCGCCTCCGGGCTTTCGTCTCGGGCCAGGAGCGCGGTTTCGCCGTGCCGGAGTACGCCCGTGATGGCCGGAACAGGCGTGGCCACCGTGGGAATGGCAAGGCCCATGGCCTCGTAGAGCTTGATGGGGGAGAAAAATTCCGCGCCCGAGCTTTGCGGCACCACGAAGATATGGCAGTTGCGCAGATCCGCGGCCAGCTCCAGGGGGCTGCGATGCCCGGCAAAGCGCACCCGCTCGGCGCCGTTGGGCACGTTGCGGGCCATTTCCCGCAGGCGTTCCAGCTCATGGCCGGGATTGCCGCCCAGCACCAGGAGCCGGAAGCGGTCGGGCAGGTGGGCCATGGCCTGCACCAGGTTGTGGATGCCCTTGCCCGGGTAGAGGCTTCCGGCATAGGCGCAGCGCACTTCACCGGAGAGGTCCACATCCGGCATGGGCGAGAAAATGGCGTCGTTGTAGCCCATGGGAGAGACAAAGACCGGCAGGTCCGGAGCGTAGACCCGCTGGAGGTCGTCGCGCAGCACCGGGCTGATGACCACGATTCCGTCCAGCTCGCGTAGCAGTTCGCGTTCCATGGTCTCGTAGCGGTCCGCCCTGCCCGTATCCAGCAGCCGATGCTGCTCGGAGAGGATTTCATGCATCTCGAAGAAGAACGGGATACGCAGCCGCAGACGGCGTTTCAGCCGGGCCAGAAACAGGGCTTCCTTGATGTCGCGGGAATAGAGCACGGTGTGGGCGTCGGCTGTCAGGCACCGACGGGCCAGGCCAACGCGGAAGTGCAGGCCGTAGATCCCTTTGTGTCCGCCGCCCAGGGCCGTGAGGTCCAGGTCCGGTGTGGGGCGCAGGGCATAGCCGCGCTCCAGCTCGGTTTGAAAGGCGCGGCGATCCCTGGCGCGGAATCCCGGCAGCAGGGTGGTGCGCACTCCATTGGCCGCGAACGCATAGGCCATGGTCAGGGATTGCAGGGCATTGGCCGCCCGGGACGGGAGGATGAATTTTTTGGCGAAAACAAGGCGCTGGATGGTCATGCCGGGGCTATCCTTTTTGGAATACGCCCACGAGACTGAGTCCCTTGCTCCCGGGCAGCAGCGCGTCCACATAGGGCATGACCCACAGCGCGGCGTTGATGGCCTTGAGGGTGCGGTTGTTGAATGTGGTGGAAAAATTGGAGCGTTTTTGACGGCGGCGGCGATAGGCCATGGCCCCGGGTTTGTTCATGGCCCGCAGTTGCAGGGTGGTGAACCCGCAGCCGGAGAACAGGCGTTCCAGGGTTGCGGGATCATAGCGCCGGAAATGCCCCGAGGCTTCGTCCATGGGCGAATACATGGAGCTGTCCGCAGGCACCTTGATGCAGGCCACGCCGCCGGATCGGAGCTTGCGGCCCAGTTTGGCCACGCTTTCCGCGTCGTCTTCCATATGTTCCAGGACATCCAGGGCGATGAAGGCGTCAAAGGTGCTGTCCGGCAGAACCGAGCAGTCCCCGCGCAGATCGCAATGAATCGCGTCCAGGTTCAAGTTCGCGTACCGGCCGCGCAGCCGTTCCAACAGGGTCGGATTGTAGTCCACGGCGGCCACGTGTTGGACCTGATGGCGGTAGGTGTCGATGAAATGTCCGCCGCCCGCGCCCACTTCGAGTACGTCGCCCCGCAGATAGGGCAGGAAATGGCGCGCTATCCAGCGGTAGTAGTTGGGCATGAGCGCCAGCTTGTCCTGCGGCGCATCATAGGCGCAGTCCGTATTCACTTGTCGGGGCATGGACCCTCCCTGTTGTTTTCCTGGTGCTAAATCAAAAAGGGAAATTTCTCAATTTGCGGATTTTCCGTTGCCGCGTTGCGGCGGGTCGTGTTGCGTCATGGACAACGGTGCGGATCTGTGCTTTGTTGCGGCAGCGGAATACCGGCCCTGATGGTCCGGTGTCGGCGTGGTCCGCACTCTTGGACTCGCGCCGCAGCACGTCGCCGCATTGTTACACCACAGCACAAGAGGGATCGTAAGCGTGAAGGTTGTTGTTCTTGTTCCGGCCTACAACGAGGAAGCCCGCTTGCGGGAGGTCATCGACGGATTGCGGGCTGTTGCCGATGCCTCCGAGGAGCATTCCGTTTCCATTTACGTCATCAACGACGGTTCCGCGGACCGTACCCCTGAGATAGCCCGGGAAGCCGGGGCCGACCGTGTGCTGACCCACCAGGTGAACCTGGGATTGGGCGCGGCCGTGCGCACCGGCCTGCTGGCCGCCGGGGACGACGGATTCGACGTGGCCGTGAAGTTTGACGCGGATCTGCAGCACAGCCCGGACGACGTGCTCAAAATGGTGGTCCCCATCGCCGGGGACGAGGCGGACGTGGTCTACGGCCACCGCTTCAACAAGATCAGCTACCGCATGCCCTTTGTGCGCCGTACCGGGAACAAGGCCTTCACGGGGCTGATGCGCTACCTCACGGGTTGGGATCTCAAGGACAGCCAGCCCGGAATCATCGCCATGTCCCGCCGGTATTTTCAGGATTTCTACATGCCCGGCGACTACAACTACACGCAGCAGATCCTCATGGACGCCTATCTGCGGGGAATGCGCTTTGCTCATGTGGATGTGCATTTCAACGAGCGCACCACGGGTTCCTCCTTCATCTCCTGGAAGTATCCCTTCAAGGTGCTTTTGCAGATCGCCCAGGTCATCGTGGGCATCAATCCCATTCGTCTGTTCGGTCCCATTGCCGTGGCGCTTATTCTGCTCGCGACCCTGGTGGGCGGGTTCGACCTGCTGGACTGGGTGTTCGGCGACGCGGCCAAGCCCATCGAGCACGTAAACTTTACGCTCGGCGTGGGATTGTTTGGCGTGCAGACCCTTTTCTTTGGTCTGCTGGCGGATTTGATCGTCAAGATGGGCTGTCGGCGGAAATAGTCCATGGCGTCTTTCTGGAGCCGAATACGCAACGCCCTGACCGGATGGGATCGCCGCCGGCACCTGCTGGTCCTGCTGTTGCTGTTCGTTCCGGTGTTTTTCGGGTTTTCCCTGGGTAAGATGGAGCCGACCGCACATCCCGCCGGGGACGCGCCGCAATACCTCAACGGCGCGTATAACCTCTTGCAGCACAACGTCTATTCTTCGCAGTCCGCGCCTTCGCCCTCCATGGTCCCCGAGCCGGACGCGTTTCGCCCGCCCGCGTATGCGTTTTTTCTTTCCCTGGGCATGCGCGTGCTGCCCCCGCTGTGGGATGCGGATGCGTCCTGGTTCCATGACAACAAGGCCCATGCCCTTGATCCGGCGTATATTTGGCTGAAATATTTGCAGGTGCTTTTGCTTTTGGCCACGGCCCTGGCTGGCGCGTGGATGGTCTATGACATTACCAAAAGCCCGGCATACGCCCATTGGTGTTTGTGGCTGCTGGCCTTCAATCCGGTGTTGCAGCGGTATGTCGAGCGGTTCTACTCGGAAATGTTCGGCATTTTCCTGGTCACCATGTTTGCGGCGAGCCTGTACAAAGCCATGCGCGACCGTTCGTTCCCGTATTTTTGCCTTGCCGGGCTGCTTTTTGGCGGGGTGACCCTGACCTTTGCCCAGTGGGAATACGTGTTGCCTTTTGTGGCCTTGTCCCTGCCCGTAGCCGCCCTGTTTACGCGGCGCGACCGCGGCCGGATTTTGGCGGGGTTCGTATTGCTGCTGCTGGGGGTGGGGCTGGTGGTTGGTCCCTGGCATTACCGCAACTCCCAATTGCTGCATCGGCACAGCCTTTCGGACCGGGGCGGCAAGGTGTTGTTGCTGCGTGCTCACTACAACCGCATGGATCCGGCCACCTACGGGGCTTCATTTTTATATTGGAGCTACGGCCTGCCCAAGCAGCTGCTCAAGGCCTTTGCCGATGAACAGACCTATCAATTTCTGGACCGTGAATATCCTGAAGGTGCGCGCATCAGCGCCCTGCAAGAATACGGCGAACTCAGCGAAACCTTTCGGGACGATCCCGCGGCCCTGGACGGACACCTGCGTTCCCTGGCCATCCAGCGCATTCTGGAACACCCGGTCCGCCACCTGTTGGTGAGCATCCCTATCGGCTTTCGCAATATCCAGGATCCCACGTTCAGCGTGTTCATGGTCCTGGTGTACGGCATGTACGCGTACGGCATGGTCGCGGCTTTGCGGCAGCGGCGGTTCGACATGGTCTGCGCGCTTCTGGCCGTGATTCCGCTGGTGAGCTTCAACGCGCTTGTGACGCATGGTCTGCCCCGGTACAGTTGGCAGATAACCCCATTGGTCTGGTCCGGTGCCTTGTGCGGCCTGCATGCCTGGCGTCGGCGGCGTTCCGGCTAGAACCACGGCTCCGGGACACGAATCGGCCCGCACCTCAACCGAAAATCACATCATATGACCAGAAATCTTCCCCATTTTCTTCACATCGGCGCGGCCAAGTCCGGTTCTTCCTGGATTTATGAAGTGCTGCGCGAGCATCCCGGCATCTTCGTACCCATTGCCAAGGACGTGTCCTATTTCGACCATCAGTACGATCTGGGGCTGGACTGGTATGCCCGGCATTTCGAGGCGGCCGGGAACCGGGTTCGGGGCGAGGTGGCCCATGATTACTTCCTGGACCGCGCCTATGCCGAACGCATCCGCGAAGCCCTGCCGGACGTGAAGCTCACGGCCTGCCTGCGCGAACCTGTGGCCCGCATCGTTTCCCGGTATAATTACGCCCTGAGCACGGAAATCGATCCCCACACGAGCCTTGCCGAATATCTGAAGTCCACCACGGTGGAGCGCGACAGTGACTACCTGCGCAATCTGAAGCCGTTTTACGAGCTGTTCCCCCGGGAAAATATCCGGGTATTTCTGTTCGAGGAGGTTTTTGCGGATCCCGAGGCGTTCTGCCGCGAACTGTACGACTTTCTCGGCGTGGACTCCTCTTTTGTTCCGCAATGCCTGCATCAGCGGGTCCGGCCCGCCCGGCGGGCGCGGGTGCCAGGTCTGGCGCGGCTGGCCTGGCGCACGGCCAAGGCTCTGCGGCAGTGGGGGAAACCCAACTGGGTGGGCGCGGTCAAACGCAACCGGCTCTTCAACCGGCTCATGTTCCAGGAACACAAGACCCACGCCGTGGTGCCGGAAGAGGAAAAAGCGGCCCTGCGGGAACGCTTCGCCCGGGATATTCCGGAATTGGAGCGTCTGTTGGGGCGGTCCGTTGCCAAGGTCTGGGGGTACTGAGTCATGACGCGTCTGGGCGGGCATCTCGTGCGTTCCCTGTGCGGATTCGCCTTTGCCGTGGGCGTGTTTTGGCTGCTGATCCATCTCTCCGGGTTCCGTTGGGCAGACTTCGTGGCCACGGTGTCCGGCATTTCCGCGAGCACATTCCTGATCTTTGCGCTGCTCTCCCTGGCCGCCATGCACTGCGCCGTAAGCAAGTGGCGGCTGCTCTGGTCCGTCCGGGAGGGCGCGGCTCCGGCATGGGGTGTGGTCATGCGCTACCAGACCCTGGAAAACCTGCTTTGCCAGGTTTTGCCCAAGGCCGCGGCCCCGCTTTTGGTCAAGACCTGGGCCATGCGCCACCACGGAGCCTCCCTTAAGCTTGGGTTCGGCACGGCGTTGCTGGACAAGATGTTCGACACCCTGGTCATTGTCTGTCTTTTCCCGGGACTCCTGGCGTTGCTGGCGGGATGGAGCCAGGTGTCCATCGGGCTGCTGACCCTGGGCGTCTTGGTCGGCGCCGGTGTGCTGCTGCTGGCGTTCCGGCGCATGGTCCCCGGGCTGGTCCGGCTGGCCGCGCGCCTGCTGCGGCGGGAACAGGACCAAGGAAGCGTTCGGTTTTGGGAGGCCGCGACAGCTCCGGGACGCGTGACCGGGCTGTATATCTGGGCCGTGTTGCGCATCGGGCTGTTGGGCGTTCGGGCCGCTGTGCTGGCGCTCTGTCTGGGGCTTGATTTGCCGTTTGTTCCCGCTTCCATTCTTGCATGCACGTCGCAACTGGCTGGAGCCTTGGGCCTGACCCCGGGTGGGGTGGGGCTGTTCGAGGGCTTGTTTTATTTCACGGCCCAGGCCGCGGCATTGGCGTCCACGCAGATCGTGGCCTTGCTCCTGGCACTGCGGATGCTGCAATATCTGGCCACATCAGTGCTGGCTCTGCTGTTCTGGCTTGTTCCGCTGCTGCAAAGGCTTACCCGCAGCAACGGCTGACCCTTCGGATACGGAAAAGGCGGGTTCGGTCCGCTCCTTGTGCACAAGCGCGCCCGGCGTTTCGTGCGGTGGGCCGGGGCTGTCGATTGCAAAGGAATCGACGTTCCAGGGCCGAACGCACGCTTCAGCCAGGAATATTGCTTGCGCCGAGTAGCGCCGCATATCTGAAGGATCGGCGGATCGGATCGCCTCAAGGGGTGGCGAGAAAAAACAACCGGGTGGATGTTTTTTTCGCAGGGAATATGCCTTTGGGGGCAGCATTTTTTAGTTCAATAAAAAAGGGTGAATAGATGGGGAACAACAGGGAAGCCGTGTTGTTTTTCTGGCCGTGTGTGGCTTGACGTTGAAAACGAATTTCAATATCAATTTTCCGCGCACAGGGAAGGAGAGTGCCATGAAAATGATGGAACAGATGAATTCCGGCGATGTTTCGAGCGCTGGCGGAGACACGCCCGACATGCCGGAGTCGGCTGCGTGCCGGGGAAAGGATTCGTGCCGGGAAAACGGATTTGTCTTTGATCGGGAGCAGAGCGTGTTGCGTCGGGCCGAGACCGTTCTACAGCATTCCGACCGAATCGGAACCGAGGACTTTCAATGGCTCGTGGATGAATACCGCAAATTGCACCGTCAGGCCCGGCGGCTGGTGACCATGGGAGACCGCATGCAGCGTTCCCTTGGGGCGTTGAACCATCGGCTGGCCGTGGGCGAGGAAAAGTATCGCAGCACCTTTGAGCATGTGGCCGAGGGCATTTTTCGTACCGGCACCCGTGGCGAGCTTCTGGAGGTCAATCCTGCCATGGCCGCCATGTTCGGTTTTGCCTCCCCCGAGGAGATGATCGGTCGGGTGCGCCGGGTGGAGGACTTGTTTTGTCATGAAGAGGCCTGTTCGCGTTATGTTCGCGAAATGGAGGGCCGGGGGCGGATTCGCCGCTTGGAAGCCGAGCTTTGCGATGTCCGGGGATGCCGGGTCTGGTGCGAGGTCAGCGCGGCCCTGCTTTGCCATGTGGACGAGGGAGCGGTCGAATCCGGGGAAAGCCGGGAATCCCCATGCTTTTGTCCTGGCGGCGCCTCGGGGCGGGATGTGCACGCTCACGGCTGCGTGGGGGTGATCGCGGACGTGTCCGAACGCAAACGCGCCCTGGAGGAAATGTGCCGCCTGGCCCGGACGGACGCGCTGACCGGTCTTTGGAACCGGGGATATTTTATGGAACTGGCCCGGCAGGAGTTGCGCCGTTCGGCGCGAAGCGGCTCGCCACTGTCCCTGCTCATGTTGGACGTGGATCATTTTAAGCGGGTCAACGACACCTATGGTCACGACGCGGGCGACGCGGCTCTTTGCGTCCTGGCACAGGTGCTTACCAGGACAGTGCGCGAAGTGGACGTGGTGGCCCGGCACGGGGGCGAGGAGTTTGTTCTCATGTTGCCGGAAACCGACAGCCGCAACGCGCGCAACGCCGCGGACCGGCTTCTGGAGCAGGTGCGCGCCTGCGAGGTGCGTTGCGGGGGCAAGCTTTTTGGCATGACCGTGAGTGTGGGGGTGACCACCACCATCGGCGGGGCGCACACCTTGGACGAGTTGCTCAAGCTGGCGGACATTGCCTTGTATGCGGCCAAAAAAAACGGGCGCAACCGGATGGAGTTTTACCGCCGCGAACTTCCATAGCCCGCTGGAGCGGTTCGGCGTTAGAGGGGCGCCGCGGGGTGGGGATGACCCGGGCGTCGCGTTTTACCCCGGCGCGGAGAGGGGATGATGGTATCGGTCTTGGGTGGATCGGGTGAAGCTGATGAAAATGAAAATCAAATTCTAGTGAAGGTGTCCCCTATGGAATGGATTTCCGCGGCAGCGGGGCGCGTGGCCGCCTGGAGCGTTCGCCGCAAAATGAACGTGTTGTTGCTCGTTACGCTGGTTTTACTGCCCTTGTCGCTGTTGCTTACGGGGCAGGCACTGGGTCCGAAGACACAGGCCAACGTTATTGTGGCGTTGCTGGTGGGCGCGGTGATTCTTTTTGCGCCGTTGTCGTGGCTGTTGAGCCATTTGATGGCTTCGCGCAGCATCCGCGAGCTGAACGACCAGTGCTACCGGCTCAAGCAGGGGGATTTCACATTGGAGGAATTGCCGCCGGAACGTGGTGAGGAGCATGATTTCCTGCGGCTCAAGCGCAATCTGCATTGGATGGGCTATGCCCTTGCCGCTCGCGAAGAGCGGCTTTCGTCCGCCATGCAGCGGCTCTCCGAGGCCCAGCATCAGATCGGGGAGAGCATTGATTATGCGGCGCTGATCCAGCGGTCTTTTCTGCCGGACGCCGCCGATCTCGGCACGCTGTTTTCCGATCATTTTCTTCTTTGGGACCAACGCGACCGCGTGGGCGGGGACTCCTATTGGATGCGCCGTACCGGGGACGGATTTTTCGTGGCCGTGATCGACTGCACGGGCCACGGCGTTCCCGGCGCGTTCATGACCCTGATCGTGCACGCACTCTTTGAACAAGCTGCCGACACCTGCCGCCGCCAGGGACGGGAAACCGATCCAGGGTCCGTGCTTTCGGAACTCAACCGCCTCATCAAGGATGCCCTGGGCCAGAACGAGGGGGGTGGCATGTCCGACGACGGGCTGGACTGCGGGCTTTGCCATGTGAATCCCCAGGCCGGGGAGCTGGTCTATGCCGGCGCCAGAAATCCGCTCTATGTGCTGGAGGACCAGGACGTGCGCGAACTGCGGGGCGACCGCTGCGGCATAGGGTATGTGCGCTCCCCGCGTGATTTCGCCTTCAGCTCCCAGCCGTTGCGTTTTGCCAAGGGACAGCGGTTCTACATGGCCACGGACGGTGCCGTGGATCAGGTGGGCGGGACCAAGCGGTTCCCGTTCGGCAAGCGTCGTCTCAAGGAATTTTTTCTGGAACATGCCAAGCTGCCCCTGGCCGGACAGGACAGACGTCTTGCCGAGGCGTTGGAGCAGTACCGGGGCGAAGAACCGCGCCGGGACGACATCACCGTATTGGGATTTGAGATTGAGGAGAAAGGGCAATGACACACGATGTGTTGCGTCATTACGAAATGGTACGGCAGGACGGTTTGATTCTTTCCTTCAGCGGTCCGGTTTCCCAGGGCGTGGTTGAAGGATTGGCCGAGTTGATGCGTGAGCAGATGCGCACCGAGCTTACCGAAGAACGGTTGGTACGAAAGGTTTTCGCTATTTTGGTGGAACAGCTGCAAAATATCGTTCGGTATTCCTCGGAGCGGGTGCCCGGCACTGGTGGCGAGGAGGAAATGGCCCAGGGCCAGGTGTTGGTGGGTCGTGAACCCGACGGCCGGTATTTTGTGGCCTGCGGCAATAAGATCCCCCGCGATGAAGGGCAGCGCCTGTTGGAGCGGGTGGGGCGGATGCGCTCCATGGACCGCGAGGAGTTGAAGGCGCTCTACAAGCAAATGCGCCGCCAGGGACCGGACCCGGAATCCAAGGGCGCGGGCCTGGGATTTATTGAAATGGCGCGCAAGGCCGAACGGCCATTGGATTGTTCCGTGGTGCCTGTGGACAACGAAACATCCTTTTTTTCCATGAAGGTGGTGGCCTAACGGTCGCGGCCCGCATGCGGCAACAGACAGCAAAAGAGAGGCAACCATGACCCGATACACTGTGCAGGGGACCAAATCGTCCCCACATATCGACTTCGACCCCATGACCGGGGTTTTGCGGATGCAGGGGGAATCCTATCCGGAAAACTGCTCACGGTTTTACGGTCCCATGTTCGAATGGCTGAACGGCTTTCTGCACGATCCCGGCGTTCCCCGGGTGCGCCTGGATATGGAGATCGTGTATTTCAACAGCTCCACCTCAAAGACGTTTATGGATTTGTTCGATCTGCTGGACGATCATGCCGGTCAGGGCCGGGATATTGAAGTGAACTGGCGCTACCATGAGGACAACGAAACCGCCCAGGAGTGCGGCGAAGAGTTTCTGGAAGACGTGCGCCACGTGCGGTTCAACCTCGTGGAAGTGGGGGACTGATGCCCTCGGCGGACGTAGAAGAGCGCTCCGGGCGCTTCTGGTGGACCCGGGTGGGGCTGCGTGCGTGGCTCCTGGCCTGCGGTGCTGGAGTATTGCCCCCGATTGCGGCCGGGCTGCTTGGATACGCGGCCGGCCGGGGGAGTCTGGCCGGGGGCTGGTGGCTTGCGTTTGTCGCGGCCCTGTCAGGCGTGCTCGTGGTCACGGCCGTTGTGGGCGTGTTGTTGCGCCGGATCATCTGCCTGCCCTTGCGGGATATTCGGGAGGCGTGCCGCAGTGCGGCCCAGGGGCGGTTCGATCGGCTCCCCGAAGAAGGCCATCCCCATGAGTTGGGGGAGATCGGGCAATCCCTGCGTGATGTCTTTCATTCCGTTCAGCAGGACGGCAACGACGCCGAAGCCATGCGCAAACAGGCCTTCAAGGAGGCGCACAAGGCGGCGCGTGCCTTGCGCCGTGCCGAACGCGAGGCCCGACGTGCCGAGACCGCTCATGCCGAGGGATTGGAGGCTGCCGCCTCCCGGCTGGAGCGTGTGGTGGAGGATTTGCGCCGTACCGCCGGAACCGTTCTGGACGTGGAACGGGAAGCCGGACACGCCGTGCGGGAACAGCGGCGGGAGCTTTCCGAGGCTGCGGAACTGGTGGAACGCGTCAGCGAGGCGGCCACGGGAGTCGCGGTCAATGCTTCCCGGGCCGAGGAATTTTCCCAGGACGTGTTGGAGCGCGTGGAGCACGGCAGTGAATTGGCCTCGCGCAGCCATGAGGCCGTGGCCCGGTTGGAACGCAGCTATGACGCTCTGACCGAAAACATGGCCCGTCTGGCCAGGGAAACCACGAGCATTGAACAGGTTATTTCCGTGATTTCCGATATTGCGGACCAGACCAACCTGTTGGCCTTGAACGCGGCCATTGAAGCGGCCCGGGCCGGTGACGCGGGCCGGGGGTTTGCCGTGGTTGCGGACGAGGTACGCAAACTGGCGGAAAAAACCATGAACGCCACCGGCGAGGTGGGGCGTATCGTGGATTCGGTGCGCGTGGCTGCCAAGGACAATATTCAGGGCATCCGCGATGCAGGCGGCGCCATGGGCGTGGTGCGGGAACTGGTGCGCGACTCCGGCGACGCGCTGAAGCAGATCGAGACCGTGACCAGGGATGCGGAAGTGCAGGTGCGGGATATTGCCTCGGCCGTGGAAGTGCAGGCCGAGGACGCCGGGCGGATCCGCCGGATGATCGAATCCACCTGCGCGGTGTCCGACGGCACGGTGCAGGCCACGGCCCAATCCTGCCGGGCATTGGAGAGCGTGACCAACGGGGTGGAGGAGTTGCAGGGCATTGTGGAGGGACTGCGGCGCGACGGCTCGGAGCGGAGCGGGGAGAAGCCGCCACGCGAAGCGGACACGGCCGAACGGTCCGCCCGTCGGGTCCGGACGTCGTCGAAGCAAGCGGTTTCGTCAGGCTCGTCCGAGATGCAGCCCGTGGGACGCTCCAGAAAATCGAATGCAGAACCCCGCGAATCCTCGGAGTGCTCGTCCATGACCAGCGGGAAGCCGTCCTGGCAGCCCGCTCCGGCATGAGCGCAATACTAATTTGTCCCGAAATCTTTACTAGTAAATCATGATAGTCCGTCCGCTTTCTTCGTCCATATCGGGTCGGGAGCGGATACGCATACGCAGGAGGGATTGAGGTGGAACGATCGGCAAGGGAAGTTTTTTTGCACTATTTGCAGGACAGCGGCATGAACATGACGCCGCAGCGCGCCACCATTGTGGAGGTGTTTCTGCGCGAGGAAGGGCATTTTTCGCCCGAACAGCTCTATGAGGCCGTGGGCCGCGTGGACCCGGCCATTGGTCAGGCCACAGTGTACCGGACCTTGAAACTGCTCACGGAATCCGGTCTGGCCGTTACTTTGGACACCGGGGACGGGGCCACGCTGTATGAGCACGGGTACGGCCATGAGCATCACGACCATTTGGTATGCCTGCATTGCGGCAACAAGATCGAAATCATGGATCCGACCATTGAGGAACGGCAACAGCGCATTGCCCGGGAAAACGGATTCGAACTGACCCGGCACACCATGTTGTTGTACGGCATCTGCCCGGAGTGCCGCGACACGTCCGAGCATTGATTGTTGCAGAGTGGAGCGCCCCGCTGCAGGCGGCGGAGCGTGTCCTCAAGTCAAGGAAACCAGGCCCAATGCATGGCAGCGCATGTCACGGGCCTGGTTTTTGATTCTTCTTCCGCGTTTGCCACGCTGCAACGCTCCATGCCGGGGTTGCCTATTCCCCGAGTTCGTCGTGCCGGCACTGGCCGCAGCGCACATAGCCTTTGGGCGCGTGTCCGCAAGCGCCCATCCGTTCCCTGGGGCGGGTCTCCGTGGAGGGTGACGCCTCGACGGAGCCGTGGTCGCGCTGCTTCATGCAGGCCTTGCAAATGCCCCGCAACTCCATAACGCATTCATACAGATGAAATCCCTCTTGCCGGGCCACCTCGTGCTGGAGGCAGTGGAGGTAGGGGTTGTCCAGCGGCACGCGCTTGCCGCAGTGTTCACAGACCAGGCGGCAGTAATGACCGGTCAGGCCTTCATACCGCGTCACGCCGTCGCTGTGCAGCATGCAGCGCGCCACACCGGACTGCATCAGGTGCTTGAGCGTGCGGTAGACCGTGGAAAGGCTGATCCCGGCGTCCATGCTGTGAACTTCCTGAAACAATTCTTCCGGCGAAACCGGCCGGTCAAGCGTGATGAAGACGTCCAGTATCAGCTTGCGCTGGTGCGTGAGCTTGAGATTGTTGCCGGAAAGGTACTCTTTGAAGATTTCAGTTTGTGTGCTCATTGGTTGCCGTGTGGTTGGTGTTGCAAATCGTTGTCATTGCCGTTCTGCCCCGCCGGGTGTTTTTTTCTTAAAATTGAAAATCATTTTCATTTGGTTCTTTTTATTGACCGCTTCCGTGCCGGGGGTTATCCCTGATACCGAAATTCATTCTCAATTGCAACGCGGTGCAAATGAGAGCTTTTGGAGGAGGAACCCTCGTTGAAGACGTTAAAAACGATGCAGCCTGGCGATTTGGCTCTGGTTGTGGCTGTAGATGGTGGCTGCCGGGTACGAAGTCGTCTGGAATCCCTGGGGATTCTCCCTGGCACACAAGTGGAAGTATTGAATAACGGCAACGGGCCCATGATTGTTTCCCTGGGCGAGGGCAGCTTGATGATCGAGCGGGGCGTGGCTGAAAAAATTCTCGTGGTCTGATCCGTTGCAAGGGCGTTTGCCTCATGGGGTTGTCGTGCGCCGCGTTGGTGCGGGGCAACGGGCTGGGCGGCCTGCTTCGGTTCAATAGGCCGGGGAGCCGTTATTTTTGTCCCGGGCCAAGGGGTGAACGGTCTTGTCCGATACCAATCGTTCGACGTTCGGACGGTGCGGACCAACATTTTGAGGAAGGGAGTTTGAGGATGAAATTGAATGAAGTGGGGCCGGGCATGCGATGCCTGATGCGCGATCTGAGCGCGGAGGGAGCGTTGGGCCAGCGCCTTTTGGATTTGGGGTTCTACCCCGGGGCTGAAATACGTGTAGTGCGGAACGCTCCCTTGGTGGACCCTGTCGAACTGGAGTTGGACGGCTACCACGTGACCCTGCGCCACGATGAGGCCCGTAAGGTGGAGGTGGAGCTGCAATGAGTGGAAAACGCGTATTGGTGGCGCTTTCCGGACAGCCAAACTGCGGAAAATCCACCATTTTCAACATGCTTACCGGGGCGCGCCAGCATGTGGCCAACTACCCCGGTGTAACCGTGGAAAAGAAAACCGGCCGCTATTCGGTGGACAAAACCGAAGTGGAGCTGGTGGACCTGCCCGGTACGTACAGCCTGACCTCGTATTCCCTGGAAGAGCGCGTTGCGCGGGATTTTCTGCTGCATGACCGGCCCAGCGTGGTCGTGGACGTGGCGGATGCTTCCAACCTGCGGCGCAACCTCTACCTGGCGTTGCAGCTCCTGGAGATGGAAATCCCCATGGTGCTGAACCTGAACATGATGGATGTGGCCGCCCGGCGCGAGATGAGCGTTGACGCCGAAGGACTGTCCGAGCGGCTGGGCGTTCGCGTAGTGCCTACCGTGGGCAAAAAATCCCAGGGCGGCAAAGAACTGAAGCGCGCCGTGGCCGAGGCCGCCGCCGAAGGGAACCGGCCCGGATTTCAGGTGCACTACGGTCCCATGGAAAAGGAACTGGAGCAGTTGCGCCAGCTCCTGGCCGAGGATTCCGGAGCGCTGGCCACCTATCCTGTCCGTTGGCTCTGCGTGAAGCTCATGGAGGGCGACGAAGAAGCGGCCCGACTGCTGGAAAAATCCCATCCTGATGCCGCGTTCATCAAGGGCGAAGTTGCCTCGCTGCGAAAATCTTTTGAGGCGGAAAACAAGATCGCTCCGGAGCGGCACATCGCATTTGCTCGTCAGCGGCTTTCCGCAGAGCTGCATCGCCAGTTTGTGAAAAATCCCGAGGCCAAGCGTTGTTCCCTTTCGGACCGGGCGGACCGGTTCGTCTGTCACCGTTTTTGGGGTCCGTTGATCCTGCTGGCCATTTTGCTGGTATTGTACGAAGTGGCCATTGTCTTCGGCAACTGGTTGGCGCTCAAAGCCTGGCCCATCTGGGGCAGCGTGGAGGCGTTCACCGCCGGCATTCTTCCCGCTTCAGGCTTCCTGGAGGATCCCCTGTTGCGGTCCCTGGGCGTGTGGACCGTGAAAAGCGTCACCGCCATTCTCAACTATCTGCCGATTTTCTTCCTGCTGTTCGGGTTGATCGCCATCCTGGAGGACAGCGGGTACATGCCGCGCATGGCCTTTATTCTGGACCGGCTGTTTCGCCGGTTCGGTCTGCACGGGCAGTCCACCCTGCCGTTGATTCTGGGCGGAGTGTATGTGGGCGGATGCGCCATTCCCGGCGTCATGGCCACCAAGGCCATCCCGGACGAGCGCGCCCGGCTGGCCACGATTTTGATCGTCCCCATGATGAACTGCCTGGCCAAGGTGCCTTTGTACCTGTTGCTCATTGGGGCGTATTTCGCGGACCAGGGCGGTTTGGCCATGTTTTTCATCGCCACGGTGACCCTGTTCATGGCCCTGCCCGTGGCCAAGATTCTGTCCATGACCGTGCTGCGCAAACGGCCCAGCGCCCCTTTCATCATGGAAATGCCGCCGTATCACGTGCCCACGGTGGGCGGCGTGTTGCGCCGGGCCATTGAGCGCATTTGGCTGTTTTTGAAAAAGATCGTCACCGTGGTGGTGGCCGTGGCCGTGGTCGTGTTCGTGCTCATCAACTTCCCGGGTCTGCCGCAGGATCGCATGGACCACTACCAGGGCGAGCAGGCAGCCGCTGTGGAAGCCTTTATGCGCGATGTGGACAAAACCAGCTTTGCCGGAAAAATCACGGCCGAACAGATCACGCCTTTGATCCTTTTTCAGGAAGGCCTTCGGGACGCCAAGCGCGGGGTCACGGATTCGGAAAAGGCCGATGCCATCAACCAGTCCTTTGCCGAGGCCAATCCCGTCTTTTATGCCGTGGTCAAGCGCCAGGGCAAGGACGGAAAGAAATTGAACCGTTCCCTGAAAAAGCTGGTGCGCAAGCGCAAGAAGCTGCGCTACGACATGCGGTCCGAATTGTTTGAGGACAGTTTCCTCGGCATGGCGGGCCGCGCCCTGGAGCCGGTGACCCAGTATGCCGGATTCAACTGGCGTATCAACATCGCTCTGCTTTCGGCCTTTGCGGCCAAGGAAAACAGCGCCGCCACCCTGGGGGCCATCTACGGCATCGACGGCACCGAAGCCTCGGTGCAGGACAGCATGAAGCGGGCCGAAGGCGGCTTCACCCCGCTGCACGCCCTGGCCCTGATGCTGTTCATGGCGCTGTATCCTCCCTGCGTACCCGCTTCCATCATGGTGCGCATGCAGGCCAACTCTACCAAATGGATGCTTTTTTCCATCGCCTATCAAACTCTTCTGGGGCTGGGCGTGGCTTCGCTGGTCTTTACCGGCGGGCGGCTGCTCGGACTCACCGGATTCCAGACCATGTGGGCCTTCTATGGCCTGTGCGTGGCGGTCACGATCATCATGGCCTTGATTCCGGAACGGGAGTCGGCGGCGGATTCGACAAACACAACCCCCCTGCCCAAAGGGGAATGCCCTGAAGGAGCGCAATCATGAAGAAAGGAATCATCGCACTGTTTTTGCTGGCAACCATGGCCTTTGGCGGTCAGGCCTTTGCTCACACCCCGCTCTGCGACTGCTTTGACAATGGTGACGGCACGGTAAGCTGCGAAGGCGGTTTCTCCGACGGCTCGTCCGCCTCCGGCGTGACCATGCGTGTCCAGGACGGCTCCGGCAATGTGGTTACTGAGGGAAAAATGAACGAATACAGCGAATTCATGTTCGATAAGCCCGAAGGCGAGTACAAGGTCGTGTTTGACGCCGGTGAGGGGCATACCGTGGAAGTGAACGGCTCGGACATCGTGGAGTAGACGGTCTTACCCCGGGACGCCTGCGCCCCGGCAAGCAATTCAACCAGCGCCGCGCCATCGGGACCGGCCCAGTGACGCGGCGTTTTTTACGAATAGTTGATGAAATTGAGTGTCAAAATCAGGACAAAAAAGGAGAACCAGATGAAAAAAGGACTGATCGCGGCGTTGTGCGCCCTGGCCGTGCTGACCATGGCCCTGCCCGCTTCCGCCCACTTCATGATGCTGAATACCCCGGAGATCGCCCTTGAAAAAGGCGGCGACCTGGATTTCCGCATCGTGTTTACGCACCCCGCTGAAGCCGGACACACCATGGATATGGGCGGTGCCGAGGACTTTTACGCCATCTATCAGCGCGGCGACAACCCCGCGAAAAAGATTGAGCTGAAATCCTACCTCCAGGAAATCAAATGGACCAACCCCGCGTCCAGCGGAACCGGTTTCTCCGCCTTGATCCCCAAAAAGCTCGTCCGCTCCATGGGTGACTACACCTTCGTGTTCAAGCCGGGCTACTACTTTGAGGAAGAAGAAGGCATCTACATGCAGCAGATCACCAAGCTGGTGGCCAACGTGGGCGGCATCCCGGGCAACTGGGCCGAGCCTGCGGGTCTGCCCTGCGAAATCGTGCCCCTGATCAAGCCCTACGGCGTGTGGACCGGTAACGTGTTCAAGGCCCGCGTGCTTTCCGACGGCAAGCCCGTGGCCGGTGCCGAGGTGGAAGTGGAATTCATGAGCCACATGCCCGACTTCAAGGCCAACGCCATGCACGAGGCTTCCTCCGTGGACTACCCCCACGACGCGTTTGTGACCCAGACCATCTTCTCCGATTCCGAAGGGTACATCACCTTTGGCGTGCCCAAGGCCGGTTGGTGGGGCTTTGCCGCTCTGGGCGTCGGTCCCGACACCGAGTACAAGGGCAAGGAACTCTCTCAGGACGCGGTGCTTTGGATCAAAGCCGTGGATATGAAGTAAGCTCTTCCCCCCGATGGCGTGTTCACGCCTGAGCCGCGCGGCGGGCTGCCTCCGAGGTCCGCCGCGCACTTGAAGTTCATTGTGTCCTTGTTGCCGCTCCCTTCCGGCCTCCCCCCGCAACGGCCACGGCAACAAGGATCCCACCCCGCCGCCCGCGTACCCATGTGCGGGCGGTTTTTCAGTACTTTCTGCGGGACATTGTTGACGAAAATGGTCATCCATGCCTACGAAGAAAAACAGTGTTTTTTGATTGCTTCGTTGGCGCGTGACGGGAGGGAGAGGGCGTGACCAATCCGGAACAATACCGGCCCCAGGTGCGGGCCTATGATCCTGAGCGTATTGAGGACAGAGCCTCGTCCGGAACCAAGGCCTTGTTTTGGGTGGCCCTGGCTCTGTGCGTGGTGTTGGTCGGTTCGCTGATCCTGCGAGGCGGCCTTACGGATGCCGATGCGGAACTCGCTGTAAGTGTCCAGGATACCACGATGGATGGGGCGGCGTCGGAATCCGTACCGGATGCATTGCATCTGGCTGTACGGACTTCGGCCCATGCCGCGGGAACCGCGTTGTCCCGGTAGCCTGTGAATGTTGACTGAATTTTTTTTGGTCGGTTGCGGGCCAGGCGGCCGTACAAGACTGATTATCTAACACACTGTAATTTTACTCTTTCATTGCGGTTTACCGTGACTTGAAACGGTGTTCCGAGAATCGGTATGGACGGTGTGTGGGCGGTTGCCCGCTTGCCCCCGGTGTGGTACTGCCCCCCGATTCGGGGGCTGTTGTCCATGCAACCAAGGATATCACCGTGTTGAACTCCCTTTCCGGGCGCATCGAACGCGCTTTTATGCCCATCGCCCTGGCCTTCAGTGCTGCCGCGCTGCTGCATCCGCCATTGTTCATCTGGCTTAAGCCGCACATCGCTCCGGCTCTGGGGCTGATCATGTTCGGCATGGGGCTGACCCTGAACGTTTCCGACTTTGCCGCGGTGTTGCCGCGCTGGCCGTTGTTGATTGCGGGGGCCACATTGCAATATGTGGTCATGCCGTTGCTGGCGCTTATGGCCAGTACGCTGTTTGGTCTGGACATTGAAGCCGCCCTGGGTCTGGTCTTGGTGGGCGCGTGTCCGGGCGGCACCGCCTCCAACGTGATCTGTTATCTGGCCGGTGGCAATGTGGCGCTGTCCGTTACCATGACCATGGTGTCCACGGCCCTGGCGCCTCTGCTGACTCCCGCCATTGTCTACGCGCTCTACGATAAGCAGATCGCCATTGATTTCTGGGCCATGGCCGCGTCTGTTTTTTGGATCGTGGTCTTTCCCCTGGTGGACGGTCTGATTTTGCGCCGGTTGCTCCGCCGCCGTGTGGAAGGATTGGTGCGTGTGTTTCCGTCCATCTCCATTCTGACCATTTCCGCGGTCATTGCCTGTGTGGTGGGGCTGAATCAACATACGATCCTGGGACTTCCACTGCTGGTGCTGGGCGCGGTTTTTCTGCACAGCGCCGCGGGGTTCGGCGTGGGCTATGCCGCGGGTAAAGTGCTTTCCTCGGACCGGCGCGATGCCGTGACCCTTTCCATCGAGGTGGGCATGCAGAATTCCGGATTGGGCGTGGCCTTGGCCAACAGCTTTTTTTCGGCACGGGCCGCGTTGCCCGGGGCGTTGTTCAGCCTGGTGCAGAACCTGCTCGGCGTGAGCATGGCCCGCGTCTGGAAGCAGCGTATCCGCTCGGGAAAGGTGACGGGCGCGTTCAGATAGGCTTGCCCGGAACGGGAGGCATCCTTGTGGCTCTCGTACCCACGCGCTCTCGTGGCAATGCGTGGGGAGAGCCTTGGTCCCGGACCTTGCTGTTCCTGAAGCCCGTGGAAGAATGTTTGATTTCCGATCGTGGCCGCGCTGGTGTTGGTGTCCGGCTGGGTTCCAGATTCGCTTGACGGGTTTTCAGGGTTCCGGTGTGCCGGTGCAAACGTACTTTTTTATGATGGAAGGACACTGAAAAAGAATCGTGGCCAGGCGGAATGACCGCAGCAACCACGGCATGCCGCGGGTCGGCATAAAAAAAGGCGGGGAAAACCCCGCCTTTGTATCTTCCCAAAGGAACAGTCGGCTCGCAATGGGCTATTCGCAGACCTTCCACTTGCCGTCTTCCTTGACCAGGGAGATGGTTTCATCCATTTCATCGTTCTTTTCGTCGTCCGGACCTGTGGCACTGATGCTGCCGGTCACATGCACTTTGGCAGCGTCGTCGCTCTGCTCCAGCACTTCGTACTTCAAGCCGGAAAAGTCAAAATCATACTGTTGCAATTCTTTGGCGATCTCGTCGATCAGCTCCTGGGGCGGCATGTCTTCCAGCATGCTTTTGCAGAAAAAGTCGGTGGCGCTTTTGAAGTCGCCGCTGATGGTGGCTTCCAAGGCTCCCTGAGCCGCTTCTTCCGGGCCGGTTCCGCCGCAGCCCGTCAAGAGAACACTGAAAAGAAACAGGACCGCAGCCAGATGCGTGGCCTTGCGCAGCATATTGGTACACCTCATGGTTCTGGTTGGTGGGATGCGCCCCACATGCGTCATAATAGATCATTTCCTAGCCTTGTGTACTTGTTCCGTCAAGCCGTTGCAGAAATTGTCCTTCTTTGCGTTCTGTGTGCAAAATATGCGCTCAATGCGTATGCTGCTGTGAAGAATTTTCCATGATCTCGGCCTATTGCTCTCTGGTATGGCGTTTGCTTTCCCAGAATGATGACCCAAAGGCGCGATACCGAAGGCTTGCCTGACACGAGAGGCACGAGGGACCGCCGGTGCGCGGGCGGCCGCCGTTGTTTCACAGCAGCGGCGGTCGTTATGCGCGGCGTATCGGCGCGGTGGGCTTGTCGGTTCTGCTGGGCGGCCTGGTTTGTGCTGGCCGTAGCCGGCGCGGGCCTGGCCACGCCGGCGGATTCGACCCAGGGACAAAATGTGGAGATTATTATTCGCGGATCATTGGGAACAGGGCCGGAGGTGGTTCGCCCTGCGCTGGATCCGGTGCCGGCATTGAAGGTCACGGACCCGGCTTCGGTCCAGCAGGAAGAAGCACCTATCCCTTCGGAGGAAATACTTCCGGGAGGCCCACTGCATCCTGTGGATCCGGCCGAAACGGAGTAGAGCGGGGCGGGTTGTTGCAGGGGGCTTGGTGGATATTCCGAGCTATTGTGCAGTGTATCGCAATACCACGCTGTATCGTGCAAAATAGCGCATTGTTCCGGTTGCGCGATTTGGACCATGCAAAAGTGCCCGGCCCCGCAGGACCGGGCACGGAACCACCCTGCCGAAGCAGGGACCGGCTCAGGCATTGACCGGACGGCCGTTTCCCGGAGTGGAAAACAGGTCATCCGAAACAGTGTCGGTCTTTCGCACCAGTTCGTACCCGAATCGCGCCGCCATGAAACGCAACGGCGCCAGGTTGCCGGTGGCTTTCATGATTTCCATGAGGGTTTCCACGCCCACCTTGGCCGTGGTGTCGTACGGGTTGGCTTCGCGAAGCATGGTGGAGTAGGGCTTCCCGATTTCCGCAGAAACGACTTTGGCGGGCTTTCCACCCTCAAGAATGCTTTGTTGGACGATACGGGTCAATTCATACGCGTGCATGACGATCACTCCTTCCGTTGTTGCCCAGGCCGGGAGTCGGATGCTGGAATCTATACAAGAATCATGCCCTGGGATGATTCTCATGCGTTGCGCGATGTGCTTGTGCATGAGTTTTCGTCCATAATAAAAAAAGGACGCAAAGTACGTCCTTTTTTCGTCGTGGTCGGCGGAAAAACAGCCGTTGTCAGTTGGCTTCGTCCTTGATCAACCGTTTGGCGATCTCCACGTCGTAGAGGGCGAGCGGATTTCGTTCCGCACCGCGTTCCTTGTACATTTCCGCAGCGGCCTCGATCACGTCGAAGGGCAGCCATTCGTGACGATCCCACACTTCGGCGTGATTGGCGTTCCAGAGTCGGAACTGGATCACGCCGTCCACGCTACGCACATACATGCGGGTGTCGGTATCCTGCATGGAGGGAAGATAGTAGAGTCCGCGTTCGTCTTTCATTGCAGTTCTCCGGTGGACCGGCGGAGCCGGGCAGCGGGTTGAGGGGCGTGGCGCCTGCGTTCGGGCCGGGCAGGAGTGCAATGCGGTTTGCGCTGCATCCTCCGGCAGGAACGGTTCCGATGGTCGCGGCGTTGTGGCTCAAAGGCGCACGGGGCTTTTGCGCAGCACGGTGCGCCCCTGCTCGTGGTGCACTTCCAGGCCGATGCCTGCCAGAACCAGGTCCAGGGACCGGCCCAGGAGAAAGTCCATGGCTTCGGCGGGCAGTCCGGATTTTTCCGGCACCAGTTCACGCAGATTGGCGTCATAGGCCAGGATTTCGCCCAGCTCCTCCAGCGCCTGTTCCTCTCCGCTCACAACGCGTCGGGCCAGGGAGGTGAGCTTGCGGGGAGAGCAGCGGCGGTCGTGATCCTCCACGATTTCCAGCAGGGGGTGGCCCTCCGGGAGCAGATCTCGACGGCAGAGCCGATCCTTATCATACATAGCTTTGAGCCGTTCGTCGTTTTCGCAGAGCAGCTCCCGGCATTCCGCGGGGCGGTTTTCATACACGGCGCAGGTTTTGGCCGCGTCGTCATAAAGCATGCAGGCCGTGGACCCTGGGGCCGAGCGGATTTTAATGATTTCCTCCACCAGCGGAACCACTTTTCCCAGGGGCTGGTCCATGACCATTTCGCCCACGCGCAGGGTCAGGAGCTGTTCCATGGGCAGCACGCCGCCCACCAGGGAGGCGTCCTGGTCGTGCAGGGCGGGGCCGCCCTTGCTACAGCAGATGCCGCAACGACGACATTCGGTATTATTTTTGGAATCGGTCATGCGTTTCTCCAGCCGGTCAGGATTGCGGAATTCCGCTTCCGGCCGAGGGGAGGGATACCTTGCCACGCGCCTCATGGCAAGGGGGCGAGCCTGAGGGAGCACGGGATCCGGGGCTTGTGCAATAGCAGTGCAGACGGTGGGTTTCCGGGGATTATGGGTTGACAAAGAACTACCGATGTCCTTAGAAGTGTTGGCAGCTTGTGCCATTTGTCACAGGTTTTACCGAACGAACCGCGCTCCTTCGTCAAGGGGCGGCGGACGTTCTTTCAATAGCACGGAAAGATGCCCGGACGCCCCGCCAAGCGGGTGGCGCATCCGGACGCGCTATCGGTGATGAGGGTAGTATCTTAATCCAAACGTTATGGAGGTTAAGGGAATGGCGAAACACAAAACCCCCCTGTTGGACCAGCTGGAAAGCGGGCCGTGGCCCAGCTTTGTGTCCGACATTAAGCAGGAATGTGAAAACCGAGCCAAGAATGAAAAGGGAGTCGAATTTCAGATTCCCGCCGACTGCCCGGAAGACCTGCTGGGCGTGCTCGAGCTCTCCTATGTTGATGGTGAAACTCACTGGAAACACGGCGGCATCGTCGGCGTGTTCGGTTACGGCGGCGGCGTTATCGGCCGTTACTGCGACCAGCCCGAAATGTTCCCCGGCGTGGCCCACTTCCACACCATCCGTGTGAACCAGCCCTCCGGTAAGTACTACACCACCGAGTTCCTCCGCCAGCTGTGCGACCTGTGGGAGTTCCGCGGTTCCGGTCTGACCAACATGCACGGCGCCACCGGCGACATCGTGTTCATCGGCACCACCACCCCGCAGCTTGAGGAAATCTTCTACGAGCTGACCCACAACCTGAACACCGACCTGGGCGGATCCGGCTCCAACCTGCGTACCCCGGCCACCTGCCTGGGTATGTCCCGCTGTGAGTACGCCTGCTACGACACCCAGGCTCTGTGCTTCAACCTGACCAACGAGTACCAGGACGAGCTGCACCGCCCGGCCTTCCCGTACAAGTTCAAGTTCAAGTTCGACGGTTGCCCCAACGGTTGCGTGGCCTCCATCGCCCGTTCTGACTTCTCCGTGATCGGAACCTGGCGCGACGAGATCCGCATCGACCAGGAAGCCGTGGCCGGTTACGTCGGCGGCGAGCTGGCTCCCAACGCCGGTGCCCACGCCGGTCGCGACTGGGGCAAGTTCGACATCCAGAAAGAAGTCATCGACCTGTGTCCCTCCGAGTGCATGAGCTACGAGGACGGCAAGCTGTCCATCGACAACAAGGAATGCGTCCGCTGCATGCACTGCATCAACACCATGCCGCGTGCCCTGCGCATCGGTAACGACCGCGGCGCCTCCATCTTCGTCGGCGCCAAGGCTCCGATCCTCGATGGCGCGCAGATGGGTTCCCTGCTGGTGCCCTTCGTCAAGGTCGACGCTGGTAACGACTACCAGGAGATCAAGGACATCGTCGAAGGCATCTGGGACCTGTGGATGGAAGAAGGCAAGAACCGTGAGCGTCTCGGCGAGACCATGAAGCGTATGGGCTTCCAGAAGATCATCGAGTCCGCCGGCGTGCCCGTCGACGTCCGCCAGGTTCAGGAGCCGCGCACCAACCCCTACATCTTCTGGAAGGCCGAAGATGTCGAGGGCGGTTGGGACCGCGATATCGCCGAGTACAGAAAACGTCACCAGCAGTAAGCAAGGGAGGAAAAGACATGGCTTTTATCTCTTCTGGATACAATCCCGAAAAGCCGATGGAAAACCGCATCACGGACATCGGCCCTCGTGAATACAAAGAGTTCCTGCCGCCGATCATCGAAAAGAACTTCGGCAAATGGGTCTACCACGAAATCGTCGAGCCCGGCATGCTTATGCACAAAGCCGAGTCCGGTGACGAAGTCTACACCGTGCGTTGCGGTGGCGCCCGCCTCATGTCCGTCACGCACATCCGCGAGATCTGCGATATCGCCGACAAGTTCTGCGACGGCCACCTGCGCTTCACCACTCGTAACAACATCGAGTTCATGGTGGACAGCCTGGAGAAGGCTCAGGAGCTGAAGAAGTACCTGAACGACCAAAAGTTCTCCGGCGGCTCTCATAAGTACCCCGTGGGCGGCACCGGTGCTGGCGTGACCAACATCGTGCACACCCAGGGCTGGGTCCACTGCCACACCCCGGCTACCGATGCTTCCGGTACCGTGAAGGCGACCATGGACACGGTCTTTGATGAGTTCCAGAACATGCGTCTGCCCGCCCCGGTGCGCATCTCCATGGCTTGCTGCCTGAACATGTGCGGCGCGGTGCACTGCTCCGACATCGCCATCCTGGGCATCCACCGCAAGCCGCCGATGGTCGACCACAAAGTGCTCGACAACATCTGCGAAGTGCCCCTGGCCGTTGCCGCTTGCCCCACCGGCGCCATCCGGCCGACCAAGGTCGAGATCGACGGCAAGTCCTACAAGACTGTCGCGGTCAAGGAAGAGCGCTGCATGTTCTGCGGTAACTGCTACACCATGTGTCCGGCCATGCCGCTTTCCGACAAGGAAGGCGACGGTGTGGCGCTGATGGTTGGCGGTAAGATCTCCAACCGTATCACCAAGCCTGCGTTCTCCAAGGTCGTGGTTCCGTTCATCCCGAACGAGCCGCCGCGTTGGCCTACGATGACCAAGGTCATCAAGCAGATCCTTGACGCCTACGCCGAAGACGCCCGCAAGTACGAGCGTCTGGGTGACTGGGCCAACCGTATCGGTTGGGAGCGCTTCTTCGAGAAGTGCGGTCTGGAGTTCACCGAACACCTGATCGACGACTTCCGCGATCCCGCCTACTACACCTGGCGCCAGACCACGCAGTTCAAGTTCTAAGAACTGGTTGAAACAAAGGGCGCGGGGTTTTTCCCCGCGCCCTCACATACAACAAAGGAGAGGGCTATGCCGCTCGAAATGGAAGCCGCGAAAAAAGAAATCGTGGACTTTTGCCACTCCAAGAGCAAGAGCAAGTCGAAATTCTACTTCAATGACTTCACCAAGCTTTTCCCGGATGCCAAGGCCCGTGAAGTCAAGAAAATTCTCACTGCTCTCGTGAACGAAGGCGTGATGATTTTCTGGTCCTCCGGCAGCACCACCATGTATGGTCTGGCCGGTGAGGGCAAGCAGACCGCCGGTGAGGGCGAAGGCTAGTACTCCGCTTATCACGACGTGTCTCAGAGGCCTTGTCCATATTTTTTTGGACAAGGCTTTTCCTATCCCTGGCGTGCCATAACCAAGGGTGAACATTGACTTCCGAACCCAACGTTACGCGGTACCCCCGACTGGTGCTGGCCGGGCTTTCCGGCGGAAGCGGCAAGACCATCGTCAGCCTCGGGCTTGCCCGTGCCTGGGCCGATGCGGGCTTGCGCGTCAAGCCGTTTAAAAAAGGCCCGGATTATATCGACGCTGCCTGGCTCGGGCTTGCCGCCCGGCAGGAGTGCACCAATCTCGATCCAGGACTCTTGGACCGTGCCTCCCTGCTGACGCTTTTTCAGGAAAAGGCCTGTGCTTCGGATTTGGCCCTGGTGGAAGGAAACCGGGGGCTGTTCGACGGCAAGGATGTGCGCGGCTCCTGTTCCACGGCGGAGCTGGCCCGCATTCTGCGCGCGCCGGTGGCTCTGGTGGTGGACTGTACCAAGATGACCCGCACCATTGCGGCTGTTGTGCAGGGCTGTGCCGGGTTTGAGCCGGATGTTCCTCTGGCCGGGGTGATTTTGAACCGCACGGCGGGCCAACGACACCGCACCATGCTGCGCCGGGCCGTGGAGACCTATACGGACGTCGCGGTTCTGGGAACCCTGCCGAAGCTGGCGGAAAATCCCATTCCCGAACGGCACATGGGGCTTTGGTCCGGCGAGGAGCTTTCCGACGGCGGCAATCAGTCCCTGCAGGCGCTGGGAAAGACCATGGCCGAGAATCTCGACCTGGAGCGCCTGCTCGAAGAAGCGCGCTGCGCTCCGGCGCTGGATGAGCAGCGGGCCGAAATCTGGCCCCGTGCCGAGGCCGGACCGCAACCCACCATCGGCTATGTGCGGGATGCGGCCTTCTGGTTCTACTACCCCGAAAATCTGGAAGCCCTGGAGCGTGCCGGAGCCAGGCTTGTGAAACTCAGCCTGCTGGACAACGAACCCTGGCCCGAGCTTCACGGTCTGTATCTCGGGGGCGGATTCCCTGAAACGCTGGCCGAGCAGTTGGCAGGCAACCGATCCCGGAGGGACCAGGTTCGGGAGCTGGCCTTGTCCGGCCTGCCCATTTATGCGGAATGCGGCGGGTTTATGTACCTATGCCAGCAGCTGGAATTTGACGGAAAGGATTGGCCCATGGCCGGAGTGTTTCCGCTACGTACGGGATTTTGTCAGCGGCCTCAGGGCTTGGGCTATACCGAGGCCGAGGTGCTTCGGGACACACCGTTTTATCGCGCCGGGGAAATCGTGCATGGCCATGAATTCCATTACTCCCGATGCGTGGTGCCTGGTCAGGACGGAATACCGGAAATGACCATGCGCATGCGCCGGGGCAAAGGCATGCTTGACCAAAAGGATGGAGCGTTTTTTGCCGCCACCCAGGCGGGGTACAATCATATTTTCGCTTTGGCCACTCCCCAATGGGCGCCGAACTTTGTACGGGCCGCCCGCGCCCGGCTTCTTCAAACTTCAGGAGATTGTTGATGAAAAAAATTATTGCCGCGCTTATTTGTCTGAGCCTGCTTGTTGGAGCGGTCACGGTGCACGCTGCGGACGCCGACGGTGCCGAGCCGGTCCGGGTGAACATCATGACCACGGAAGGCAACATCGTGTTGGAGCTTTGGCCGGACAAGGCACCCAAAACCGTGGAAAACTTTTTGCGCTATGTGGAGTCCGGTCATTACGAAGGGACCATTTTTCACCGGGTCATCAGTAATTTCATGATCCAGGCCGGAGGATTCGACGAGCAGCTGCACCCCCGTCGGGCCGCGTTTGCCCCGGTCGTGAACGAGGCGGACAACGGACTGAAAAACCATACCTACACCATTGCCATGGCCCGCACCAGCGAGCCGCATTCCGCCACTGCGGAATTTTTCATCAACGTGCAGGACAATGCGCCGTTGGATTTCCGTTCCAAAACGCCGCAAGGTTGGGGATATTGCGTATTCGGCAAGGTCTACGCAGGCAAGAACGTGGTGGAACGCATCCGCACCATGCCGGTCAAGGCGCAGGGACGCCCCCCGTTCGCCCATGTTCCCGTGCGGCCCGTGGTCATCAAGCGGGTCATGGTACTTCCCTAGCTGAAACGCAAGCGGCAAAGCGTGCAGAAGCAGGATTGCTGAACGCCGCCTGAGACAGCCCGATACCGTCCCATCCCCTGTATGGCATTGCCGTGCGGGAGATGGGACGGTTTTTGTGGGCCTGACATTGTTGCTCGATGGTTTGTTTTGGCAGAACACGGGACACGGGTAAGAACCGCAGTGGAATGGTGTGCGCGCTTGAGTGGACAGCAGCGCCGTCGTGTGGCAATGCTACAGCGAATATCAATTCATTTTCCGTAGGAGGGAGCATGAACTTTTGTCGTTGGATTATGGCGTCGCTGAGCGTTATGACGCTTTGCTTCGCGTTGTCCGGCACGGCTGTTGCGGGCGGATATTTCGCCTTTACGGTCTCGGACTCGGATTGGCTGCCGCGTTACGGTGAGGGGGCCACGGCTGCGCAGGCGGAACAGGCCGCTATTCAGGCTTGCGGCGGGAACCAGACCTGTGTGAACGAGGTGGAGAGCGCGGCCACGCCCACCTGCTTCGCCATTGCTGATTCCCCCGAGCGCATGGGCTGGGCCGCCCGAGTGGACTACAACGAGGCCATTGATACGGCCTTGGCTGAATGCCGTAAGAACAGCAGCAACTGCAAGATCATCAGTGTGGAGTGCCGGAAATGAAAAATGCACGAATTGTAGGAACGCTGTTGGCTATGGTCTTGGTGCTTTCTTCCGGGGCTGCCTGGGCTGGAGAATACCTTGCCGCCACCGTGTCCAATGAGGATTGGATGGCGTATTACGGCCGCAGCCAGGTCAAGAGCGAGGCCGTGGAACAGGCCGTGCGCGCTTGCGGCGGAACCCAGTTCTGCCGGGATGAGATTGAAATCATGGAGTCGGGCCAGTGCATTGCCCTGGTGGACGCCAAGGAATCGGTTTCCATTGCCTGGGCGCCCAGCCCAAAGCAGGCCATTGCCGACGCCATGCAGCGCTGCCGCGACAACAACCGGACAAATTGCCGGTTCGTGTCCATGGAATGCGCCAGGTAGAGCAATATACTGAAAGCAGAAACGCCCCGCTCTGCGTGTTGGAGCGGGGCGTTTTTTTTGATCCGGTTGGCTAGGGCGGGCTAGCCCGCGTCTGCCGGGTTGTCGGCCTCATCCGTTCCCCGGAGTTCTTCCTGGGCTTGGGCCGCTTGTTTTTTTGCCCGGCGTTCGGCTTTGCGCTCTTCGCGGGCCTTGATCTTGGCTTCCTCTTCCTCGCGCAGGGCGCGGCGAAGCACTTTGCCCACCATGGTCTTGGGCAGGTCGTCGCGGAATTCCACTTTGCGGGGAACCTTGTACCCGGCGAGCTTTTCGCGGCAATAGGCCATGATGTCCGATTTGGTCAGTTCTTCGTCATCATGCAGTACAAGGTAGACCTTGACGATTTCCCCGCGGGTTTCCGAAGGGATGCCCACGGCAACGGCTTCTTTGATTTTGGGATGCTGGTAGAGCACCTCGTCGATTTCACGCGGGTAAATGTTGTATCCGGCGGAGATGATCAGATCCTTGCGCCGGTCCACGATGCGGAAATAGCCCTGCTCGTCCATGGTGGCGATGTCGCCGGTGTAGAGCCAGCCGTTGCGCAGCACGTCCGCGGTGTCGTCGGGCCGATTGTAGTACCCCTTCATGACCTGCGGACCGCGCAGAACCAGTTCGCCCATTTTCCCCGGGGGGAGTTCTTCGCCGCCCACCACCATGTCCACGACTTTGGCCTCCGTATCCGGGAAGGGCAGACCGATGGATCCGTTCTTGCGTTCGCCAACGAACGGGTTCAGGTGCGTGATGGGCGATGCCTCGGACAGGCCGTAGCCTTCGATGATTTCCGCTCCGGTCACTTCCTTGAACTGCTCGATGTATTCCACGGGCATGGGCGCGGAGCCTGAGATGCAGTACTTGATGGAGCGCAGGTTGAACTTGGCCAGGTTCTTTTGTTGCAGCAGGGAGATGTAGACCGAGGGGGCGCCCGGAAAGATGGTGGGCTTGTGCTTGTGGATGGCCTTGAGCAGATCTTTGGGAACGTAGCGAGGGAAGATGTGGGCGGTGGACCCGAGGATGGTCGGGACGTTCAGGCAGACGGTCAGGCCATAGATATGAAAATAGGGGAGCACTGCGATAAAGCGTTCCCCTTGCTTTTGGTCCAGTTTGTGCAACTGTGCACGGCACTGCTGCATGTTGGCGGCCAGGTTGTCATGGGTGATCATGCACCCTTTGGGAACGCCTGTGGTGCCGCCGGTGTATTGCAGCAGGGCCAGGTCGTTGGCCGGGTCGATGCCGCGGCAGGTAAAGGTCTCCCGCCCTTTGAGCATCTGTTTGAAGGCAAACACGGTTTTACCGTCAAACGGCACGCGGGGCCGCTTGCCCTCGCGGCGGAGTTTAACGCGGTAGAGCCAGTTCAGCGGGAAGCGCAGACAGTCGGCAATGCTGGTCACAAGGAATTTTTCAATAGGGATTTCCTTGCGCAGTTTGTCGATCTTGGGCCAAAGCAGATCCAGCATGATCAAAAATTTGGCGCCTGAGTCATTGAACTGGTGGATGATCTCGGTTTCCATGTAGAGCGGGTTGGTCATGACAATGACCCCGCCCGCCCGCAGAATGCCCCAGTAGGCGATTACGGCCATGGGGGAGTTGGGCAGCATCACGGCCACTCTGTCGCCGGGGCGCAACCCGCGGGAGCGAAGATTCGCCGCAAAGATTTTGCTCAGTTTGTTGAGCTTGGCGTAGGTGAGCTTGAAATTTTGAAAGACGATGGCGGTCCGTTTGGGCCAGCGTCGGGCGGTCTGTTCAAGGAATTCGAACAGGGGCCGGGACTCGTAGTCGATGTGATACGGGACGTTGGGATCGTAGCTTTTGAGCCAGGGATATTCAAAATCCGCCATCAAATTGCTCCTGAAAAACAGCGTTGGAGCGCAGGAGGATATAAGACCAGACCGGCGCGGTCAATGCCGGGGTGCTCCGGCAAGGTCATGTCGGCTGGTTTGGCGTCCCCATTGCGGACGCTAAAGTTTTTGACTCCGAGCGACGATTATTCAATCAGTAAGTGAAACGTGCACAAGGCGGGTTGAGCAGAGATGGGGCGCAGGGCCACGTTGACAGCGACCGGCCGGGGAGCTAATGGGAAATATGGCGAATTCGGTTCCTGATCTTCTGCTGCGAAAAACAGAGGAAACATTCGGTTGCCAAATGGATATACTCCGGACTTACGGAAAATACCTCAAACCCAGCAAGCAGGCACGCGTGCTTGCCATCCTGGATGCGCTCAACGATGATAGCGGGCTTTCCCAGTATGAACTAGGATGCCGGCTGCACCTGAGTTCCGCCATGGTCAACCAGTATTTGCGTTCCATGCAGCAGGAAGATCTTGTCCGGTTCAAGCCGCGTGACGGCAAGAGCTATCACTATGAACTGACAGCCGAGGGCCAGGCCTGCCGGGAGAGCATGTTCGCGGAATATTCCAGTGAAACCGTGCAGCTCTATTCGCGCATCAAGCGGTACGTGAAATCCCGCGTTTTGGGGCTGGAGCGGAGCGGCCGCACCCGGGTGGTGCTTTTCGGCGCTGCGGAAACCTGCGAGGTGGTGCTTTCCGCGTTGATGGACGGCGGGTTGACCGTGTTGGCGCTTTTGGACAATGACGAGGAAAAACATGGCCGGGTGTTTCACGGTCATGTCATCGGCCATCCGGCCCTGCTGGAACAAATCGACTGCGACGCTGTGGTGATCACCTCCTTCGGAAAACAGCAGGAAATTTTTGAGCAACTTTCTTCCTTTTCTGAACGGAAAGGGATTCCAATAGTGAGGATGTGAGATGCAGCAGTGCAACAAGACCATTACTCTTCGTTCCGGAAAAACGCTCGGCGCGGGCAGTCCTTGCTTCGTGGTGGCGGAAATCGGCAACAATCACCAGGGCGATCCTGCACTGGCGGCCCAGATGGTGCACGAGGCCGCACGCGCCGGGGTGGACGCCGTGAAATTTCAAAAGCGCAATACCGAGGCGCTGTTGACCCGTGCCGGACGGGAAAAGCCCTACACCGGCTCCAACAGCTTCGGGCCGACGTATGGCGAACATCGCGACGCCCTGGAATTGTCCGTGTCCCAGCTGGCAGGGCTGAAAGAGCTTGCCGAAAGCCTGGGCCTGATCTTTTTCGCTTCGGCCTGGGATGGACCCAGCCTGGATGAAATGCTGGAACTGAAGCCGGAGCTGTTGAAAATCAGTTCCGCCGAGCTGGTCAACCTGCCCTTGGTGCGCAAAATGGCCTGTTCGGGCATTCCTCTGATCATGTCCACGGGCATGAGCAGCATGGCCGACATCGAAAGCGCCCTGGCCGAAGTTCGCCGCAAGCATGATGACGTGGTGTTGCTGCATTGCAACAGCCGCTACCCCTGCCCTGAAGAGCAGATTGGCCTGCCCGTGATGGGATCCCTGGCCCAGGCGTTCGACCTGCCGGTGGGCTACTCCGGACATGAGCGCGGCATGGGACCGAGCGTGGCGTCCGTGGCCATGGGTGCCTGCGTGGTGGAACGCCACTTCACCCTGGATAAAACCATGCGCGGTACGGACCACCAGGTTTCCCTCACGCCCGACGAACTGGCCCTGATGGTCGGCATGATCCGCGAGGTGGAAAAAGCCATGGACGTGCAGGGCAAGACCGTGTTCCCGGAAGAACTGGCCGCAGCAAAAAAATTGCGCAAGAGCATTGTGTTTTCCCGCGATTTGCCGGTGGGGCACGTTTTGGGGGAAGCGGATCTGACCACAAAATGCCCCGGGGACGGGGTTTCGCCCATGCGCTGGGATGAAGTGGTCGGGCGTACCTTGCGCACCGCGGTTCGGCATGAGCAGCAACTCCAGTGGGAGGTGCTGGAGCCTGCACATACGTCGCAGGCGCGCACCGCCTCCGGTTCCTGAGCCGTTGCCGGGTGTTGCGGAGCGTCCCGGCTCTGGGGCGTGCCGGAGGGAACAACTATCCATGTCGGTTTTCCTCGTAGGTGCTTTCCACGTGGCAGCGCGTGGAAAATACGTATCCCCCTTTTCAAGAATGCAATGGTCGTATACAAGAGGAGAAGGGAGGTAGGCGTCTATGCAGGGGAAACAGGAAATCTTGTTGGAAACCGGCACAAATGAACTTGAAGTGCTGGAATTCTATGTGGACCACAGCAGCGCCGACGGGAAAAGCACCGAGCGGAGCCGTTTCGGCGTCAACGTGGCCAAGGTCATGGAAGTTGTGGAAGTGCCCAAGGATCTGCAATCCGAAGGTACGGACCGGCATCCCGCGCTCATGGGTACCATTCCGTTGCGGGAGTTGGCTCTGCCCGTGGTGGATCTCGGAAAATGGCTCGACCTGGAACGCTCCCCCGCTCCCAATGAAAATATCATCGTGACCCGCTTCAACAACGTGGTCACCGGGTTTCTGGTCACGGGCGTGGTGCAGATCCACCGCGTGAACTGGAAGGATATCGAATCCCCGGGCAAAGTCATGTCCAGTCTGCCGGGCAACTGCATCACCGGCTCCATGCTGCTGAACGACAATTTCGTGCTGCTCATTGATCTGGAACGCGCCCTGGCGGAACTGGACGAAACCGGGGAGCTTACGGACGATTCCTCCTCAGCGGACAGCGGAGGGGAGGGAAAGCGCGTGCTCCTGGCCGACGATTCCACCTCGGTACGTGCCTTGCTCAGTCAGCGGTTCGACAAGGCCGGGTTTGAAGTCAGCGCCTACATGGATGGACAGGAAGCCTGGGATGAGCTGCAACATTTGCGGGATCAGTCCCAGGAGCAGGGCGTTCCGGTCACGGATTTGCTGGATGTGGTGGTCACGGATGTGGAAATGCCGCGCATGGACGGCTACACTCTGACCCGGCATATTAAGGACGATCCCATACTTAGTGCGTTGCCCGTGGTGCTTTTTTCCTCGCTCATCGCCGGAGATGTTGCCCACAAGGGCGACGCCGTGCGGGCGGATCTCCAGGTGACCAAACCGGATTTCAACAATCTGACCAGCAAGGTTTTGGAATTGGTGGATTCCAGGAACTGATCCTCCCGAAAGGTTCCCCTCGAAAGTGCGGGTGCCTTTTTCAAAGACGGCGCAATGCTTCGGGCTTGAGCCGTACTCCTCCTGCCAGTGCCGCATCAATGCGCGCCAAAGCCTTTTCCCGTCCCTTGGGAAGCCGTACCTGCAAAGGGAGGCGATTGGACGCGTGGTCCGATAAAAATAAGCCGCGGGTCAGGTGGGTGTGCGCCAACAACTCGCGCAGCTCCACCAGTGCCTCGTGCGCCGTAAGCTCCCGAAAATGACCGGATTGCGCTTCCGCATGGAGCGGCGTCCCCGGAATGAGCATCAGCGTGAGCGCGGCGGCCTGGTCCGGATCCATGGCCGAAAGCGCCGCACCCGTGGCCCGGGCATGCTCCAGGCTTTGATCCGGTCCGCCCAGCCCAAGCAGCACCGTGACGTTGAGCCGAAACCCCGCATCGCGCAGCCGTTGGCCCTGCTGTACAAGAAATGCGGCGTCTCCATATTTTTTGACACGCCGTAGGGTGGGATCGTGTCCCGACTCCAGCCCCATGTAAAGCATGCCCAGCCCATGGCGGCGCAATTCGCGCAGCTCCGCATCCGTCTTGCGTGCCACGGCCTTGGCATTGGCGTAACTGCCGATGCGCGTGAGCCTGGGCAGGGCCGAGCGGATTTCATCCAGCAGCCCCACAAGCCGGGCCTGCGGCATGATCAATGCGTCGCCGTCGCATAAAAATAATCGGCGCTGGTCCGGAAAATGCCGAGCCGCATAGCCGATGTCCTTGGTGACAACATCCTCAGGCTTGATGGAAAATCGTTTGCCCTGGTACGCGCCGCAAAAGGTACACTTGCCGTGGGAACAGCCCGTGGTGACCTGCAATAAAATGGATTCCGCCTCGCTGGGCGGACGTATGATCCGGCCTTGATAGTCCATCAAACTGGTCTGCACGAGTTCCGGCAAACAGGCAAGCCGTGAAGGAGTGGAATGGGTGGCCTTCGGCGACCAGGGGGCAAACCTTTCTGAAGAAAGGTTCTTCCCCCTGGACCCCCTTTCCAAAGACTTTCCCTAGCTCCAGGCCTGCGGCCTGTCGCGGTTATCGTTGTTTGTTTTGTTTGGGGGCGCACCGTTGCCGCGAGTTTCGGGAGGGCGGAGCCATCCCGGAAATCGCGGCAACATGAGATCGCGCTGCCGCGCTGCTCCGCCTTGCCATTCCCCGGACTCCATCCCACCCTACGCCCCCGGCCGCGCGAAAGCGCGAGACCGGGAAAAGGGATTCCAAAGGGTCGCGGACCCTTTGGCCGCCGGAGGCATAGTATTGGCTTGGCGGATATGCGGAGGGGATACAATAACGAAAAAGGCCGTTCCATTTGGAACGGCCTAAATTTTCGGAGTGGTGGGCTCGGCAGGATTCGAACCTGCGACCTTTCGGTTCGTAGCCGAATGCTCTATCCACTGAGCCACGAGCCCACGCGAGGAAGAGAGAACTAAAGCAATCCCCTTCGGTCGTCAAGGACTTTTTGCCGATTTTTTGAAAATTCCCCATTGCCGGGTGTGGATATTGGGATCCGACGCGATTGTGGGAGGGGGGGGTACTGGTGGGATATGTTTTTGAGCGTGGTTGTCTTGGACCTGAAACCTTGCCGGTGCGCCCAAAACACGATACCAACATTGCACGGCACAGATGATCGAGTGAGCGCCCGCACGTATGCGCCGCCGCTTCTTCGCATGCACCGGAAACCCACAGCAGACAAGGATATTCCAGGAGATCGACGGGGACATTTATTTTTGACTCGCTGTACGCTTTGACCTATCCTCCCATGTCGGTTCTATCCCTGGCAATCGTTTACCAACCTATCGAGATCAGGAACGCATCCCATGTACACGCTCAACACACTGCCCGGCGACGACGTCCGTCAAATCATGTGGCGCTTCGCCGATCGTTTCGACCTCCAGATGGTGGTCCAATCCGCCCGCCAGATTGCGCGGGGAACCGTGGCCGGTCTCGTGGCCCAGGGCGTCCGCGCCAGCCATGAGTGGAACGAACAGAAGGATCAGCTTCTGGAGGCGTTTGACCAATCCGGTTTGACATCGTTGTTCATGGATCCGCATCAGGGCGGGTTCATTGAGGGACCAAAAAATTTGGCGTTGGCTCTGGTGGCCTTTGAGTTGTCCTGGGTGGACGGCGGGTCCGCCACGTGCTCCTTGGCCAGCAACCTGGCCCTGGCCCCCATCCACGAGAAGGGCACCCCGGAGCAGCGCGACTACTACATGCACAAGGCCACGCCGCCCCAGCCGGGCGAGGACCGGGAGATCTGGCGCGGCGCGTTCGCGCTCACCGAGCCGCTGCCGTATGTGGGCGTGGACACGGGCGTTCTCGTGGGCAAGGTCCGCGTGGACGAATGGAAGGACGGCGAGGAGCCGATGCTGCATGTGGAAAAACGCGGCCGGTTCATCACCAATATGGATTTCGCCCATTTCGTGACTGCGGCCGTGGACTCCACGGACGATCGTATTCAGGGTTCCTGTATGATCACCCTGCAGGCCGACGACCCGGGTACGTTTGACCGCGGCGCGCCCACCCTGAAGATGTGTCACCAGCTTTCCTCCACACGCGATCCCATCATCTCCGTGAAGGTTCCGGCCAGCCGCATCATCGGCGGGTACGAGATCAAGGACGGAGTCATTGTCCCCAAATATTCCCACGCCGAGATTATCGGCGCGGTGTTCCACCGCACCCGTATTCCGGTGGGTCTGATGACCACGGCCAAGTTGCTTTCCGCTATTGAGCCGGTGATTCGCTATCATCGCACCCGTTTCCGGGGCGGCGATGCCTCTGGTCCCGGGAGTCCTAAGTTTGAAATGGGCCTGCAACAGAAGGAAGACACCCGCCAGCGTCTTGTGGACATCTGGGCTGCGGGCGAAGCTGGCGCTTCCCTTGGTTTTTCTGCCGCACGCATGGCCGATGATTTCGATCCCATTGAAAAGCAGAAGGAAGCGCTTTTGGCCGAGCAGGGCTGTGAAGGGCCGCGCAAGCAAATGGCCGCGTTGAAGAAAAAACAGCCCGAGACCCTGGAATATGTGGATCTGCTGTTTGCCGAGGGAGCGGACCAAGGCCGTTTGGCGGAACTGGAGTCCGATCCCCTGGTGCGTTTTTCCTATCTCGACGCCGTGCTCAACGTGACCATTCCGGCCACCAAGCTGTGGAACACGGGCGTTGGTGCCACGTTCCTGCGTGAGGCCATCAGTCTTATGGGCGGGTACGGCATCACCGAGGACTGCCCCGGCTTTTTGATGCACAAATGGGCCGACGCCCAGCTTGAAGCCACCTACGAAGGTCCGGAAGCTGTACAGCGCATGCACCTCACCGTGACCATGAGCAATCCGGTATTTTTGGCCGTGTTGAAGAACAAGGCGGATCAACTGGAAGCCTCGGGTCGTCCCGGAGCCGCTGCCCTGGCCGAGGGGCTGCGTACCTGGCTCTGGGCGCAGGACTTCCTGGCCAAGGCCAAGGACGCGGATGGCAAAAAACTGCTGCACCGCAAGCGGCAGGGGGTTTCCTTCCCACTGGCCGACGCGTTGTGCTGGCTTGTGGCCGCCGTCACCTTCATGGATGATGTGGCCGCTTTGATCGAGCAAGGCCCGATGAATCCCACCGTGGCCGAGGGACTGGAAGGCCTCTCCGGATTCTACAACGATCTTGGCTTTGTGCAGGCGGCCCGCTCCACAGGGGAAGCCGGACGCATTTTGGCCGAGCTGGTTTACGGCTTCGAGGCCCAGGGCGACACCGCCCCCTTTGCCGCCCTGCGCGCGGCCACTGACGCCAAGCTCGCGGGTTCCCGGTTGGCCAAGGACCGCGCCGCCGAAGCCCTGGCCGGCGTGATGATCCCCGAAGCCCTGGATTATCCGCTGTAAATCCGCAACAATAATAATCCCGGCTCCCGTGGCGCACCGTGCCCACGGGAGCCGATGCATACCAGACGGAGCACGCATGAGCGATCAGACGCCCCAAATCAACCCCGACGACCTGCGGCAATCCATGGAAGCGGACATCGTCTGCGTGGGCTACGGGCCAGCCACCGCCGGATTCCTGGCCACGCTGATTCCCGCCCTCATGAATGAAGACGGGACGCCCATCGCCGAATCCAAGGCCATGCCGGGCATGCCGCCGCAGGTGCTCTGCTATGAACGCGCCGACGACATCGGATTCGGTGTTTCCGGCATCGTGACCAAAGGCCGCGGCATCCGCGCTTCCTTCCCGGAGCTGGACCTTTCCCAGATCCCCATGGCTTGCGAGGTCACCGAGGAAAAGGTCGTGTATCTTTTTGATCCCGTGGGGGCCAGCCGTAAGGCCACGGGCATGAAGGCCTTTGAAAAGCTCTTGCTTCCGTTCCGACGGGATATGGCTGCCGAACTCCCCTGGATTCCTCCTTTCCTGCGTAAGGAACCGGGAATGCTGCTCTCCATGGGGCAGTTTCTTTCCTGGACCGGCGCACAGGCCATGGGATCGGGGATGGCCCAGATCTGGCCCGGCATGCCCGTGGAAAAAGCCCTTACCGAGGACGACAAGGTCACGGGCGTGCGGCTTGTTGATCAGGGCGTGGCGCGGGACGGCACCCCGGAAGGCGCGTTTATGCCCGGCATGGACGTCAAAGCGCAGCTCACCGTGGTGGGCGACGGTCCCGTGGGTGCTGTGGGACGCGGGTTGAACAACGAATTCGGCCTGCCCAAGGGCAACCATCAACGCGAATGGGCCGTGGGCATGAAGATGGTCGTGGATTTGCCCGAGCACTGCGGTCTCAAGCCCGGCACCGTGCTGCATACCCTGGGCTATCCCGAGCCGGAAATTTTTGGTTTTCTCTATGTCTACCCGGACAATGTGGCGTCCCTGGGCATTTTTGTGCCGTCCTGGTTTGACTCCCCGGTCCGCACCGCCTACCGCTACCTCCAGCATTGGATGATGCATCCCTACCTCTGGAAGCACCTTCGCGGCGGGACCATGCGTTCCTGGGGCGCCAAGTCCCTGCTGGAATCGGGACGCCGCGGCGAACCGTTCCTGACGGGCGATGGTTGGGCGCGCATCGGCGAAGGCTCCGGCACCACCAACGTGCTAACCGGCTCGGGCGTGGACGAAGCCTGGACCTCGGGTGTGCAGCTCGGCCAGGCCGTCCTTGACCTGATGCGCAAGGGACGTGATTTCACCAAGGACAATCTGGATATCGCCTACGCCGCACGGCGTCGTGCCTCCTGGCTGGAAGAGGAGTCCGTGCAGTCCGAAAAGGCTCGCGACGGCTTCCAAAAAGGCATGGTTTCCGGATTGATGGGCATGGCGTTGTCCGGCCTGACCAAAGGCGCGTTCAACCTCTCGGGTCCGCAAAAGCGCGTGTATGAGCGCATTCCCACCCTGGAGGAATATTACCGCCACATCCTGCCTGCCGGGGAAATCATGCGCATCCGCGAGGAGTGCAAGACCAATGGCCGCCCCCTGCACGATACGCTCATGGAGCGTGCGGGCTGGCCGTCCATCCCCTATGACGGCAAGCTCTTGGTTTCCCATCAGGATGCCCTGCTCATGGGTGGCAAGGTCCAGGCCAACCCGGGATTCGCGGATCATGTCCGATTCCTGGATCCGCAGGCCTGCGCCCGCTGCCGGACCAACATTTGCGTCGAAGTCTGCTCCGGCCAGGCCATCACCATGAATCCGGATGGTCCTGTGCCTCTGTTCGACCGCGAAAAATGCGTGCATTGCGGCGCGTGCCTGTGGAACTGTACCCAGGCGCATCCTGACGATCCTGAACGGACCAATGTGGATTTTTCCGCTGGATCCGGCGGATTGCATTCGGCTGAGAACTAAATTCCGCTCCCCACGGCGGGAGCCGATCTTTCCCTTCCACGCCGTTGCCGCGTGCGGCGGCCTGTTGACAACTGACGCGGGTAAGCCCTTGCTGCCGACCATGGCGCGGGCCGACCGCAACGGAGCATTTTCCCGCTCCGCACGTTTCGAGCAAAGGCGGTGGATCTCGCACCCAGGAGACCGCCCCCAAGCCGCAACAAGGAGAATCTATGAGTTACCACATCGTGGTCTGCGGCAGTATCGTTCCTGATCCGCTGCAAACCCTGAACCCCGTGGACAGTCCGCAGGGACCGGCCTTGAAAAATGAGATGATGCTTCCCGCCGTGCTCGACCCCTGGGCCGGGCATGCCCTGTACGAAGCCGCCAACCTAGCCGCCAAGCGCGGAGATTGCCGGGTCTGGCTCGTGAGCCTCGGTCCCAAGGCCAAGCTCCAGCAGGTCATGATGGCCGTGGCGCAAAAAGCCCCCTTTGAGCTGGTGGCCGTGGACGGACCTGCCTCGGGCTTCACCGACAGCTTCCAGGTGGCCGAAGCCCTGGCCCAGGCCATTGAGGGCATCGCTGATCTGGATCGTGAAAAGCTCCTGCTCTTCGGCGGCTGGCAATCCGCTTCCCGTGGCTCGGGTTCCACCATTCAGATGGTGGCCGAACGTCTCGGCATCGTGGACCAGTTCCAGGGCGTGGACCAGCTCTCCATCACCGACAACGGCCTTGAAGTGCTGGAACGCATTGAGGGCGGCAGCTGGCTGACCTCCACCGTCCAGGGCGCTCCGGCCGCGTTTGGCTGGGCCACCGGCGAATTGCCCGAACCGCCCAACAATCCCCAGGTGGGCATGATGAACATGAAGACCATTATGCCCGCGCTCCAGCAGGCCAAGCCGGCCCAGCTCGGCAACGGCTTCGGTGTGCTGGGCGTGAGCCTGCCGCAGGTGGTGCGCGAAACCCGCGTGGTCAAGGACATGCCCGTGGATGACATCGCCCGCGAACTCGTGGACTGGATTCAGGGATAAGGGGAAGAGTATGAGTATTTTGTATCTCGCACATACCGACGACAACGGCAGTCTGTCCAAGGCCGCCATGGAAACTCTCGGCACCGCAAAACAGCTTGCCGACAACCTGGGCCGACCGCTCAAGGTGGGACTCGTGGGCGCCGACGTGACCCAGGCCGCGCAAAGCATCGGCGGATGCGGAGCCGAGGCCTTTTTCAGCGTCAGCGGCGAAGCCTTCGGACAGTCCCGCTACAGCACGGATGCCGCAGCCTGTGCCGCACTTTGCACTGCGGCCGAAGCCAAAATCGTCCTCGCCCCGGCCACGGCCCGGTTTGCCCGTTGTTTGCCCGGGGCAGCCTACCGTCTGGGCGGCCGCATCGACACCAACATCACCGCACTGGATGCGGTTGACGGCAACCCGCTACCCACCCGATGGTTCTACCGGCAACGTATGTCCGGCCAGGTGCAGCGTGATATGGATTCCTTTGACGGACCCTGGGTGCTGACCCTGTCGCCCGGATGCGCCGAACCCGCCGAATTCCCCGGGGAGGCGGCGCTCCAGGCTGTGGATGTCCCGCTGGACAACCTGACCCGCACCACGGTGACGGGCGTGAAAAAGCCTGACGCTGACGCCCAGACCATCCGCCCGGATGCGAATTTGCTCATCGTGGCCGGTGCAGGCTGGACCAAAAAACAAAATGACGGACAGCCCCACGTCAAGGAAGCGGGCGAAATGTTGCTCGATTTTCTGGACAAAACGAAAAGTTCCCTTGGCAGTTCCAAGTCTCTGGTGGACCTCGGGTCCGAAGGGCAGGATGTGCTGGACTTCCTCACGCATCTGCACCAAGTGGGGCAGACCGGCTCCACACCGCGCCACCCCAAGGGGCTGGCGACCTGTTGCCACGGCGAGGAACCCCACGTGGTGGGCTGGCGGTTCATCAATGAGCGCCGCGCCATCAACCTGGATGCCGGATGCGGCTGGGCGCACGGAAAAGCCGATGTGCTCTACGTGGCCGATGCGTTCGCTGTCATGAAAAAAGTGAACGAGTTGCTCGCCAAGTAAAGAACAACAATGCCTCCGGCGGCCCTGCGGGGCTGAAAGGCATGCCTCCGGCGGCCAAAGGGTCCGCGACCCTTTGGAATCCCATTTCCCGGTCTCGCGCTGCGCGCGGCCGGGGGCGTAGGGTGGGAAGGCGTCGGGGGAGTGGCAAGGCGGAGCAGCGCGGCAACGGTGCGCCCCAAAGCAAAAGAACGGCTTCGGCCGTTCTTTTGCTTTGGGGAAGGGGGGGGAATAAGAAACTCAAAAAAACGATAACCGCGACAGGCCGCAGGCCTGGAGCTAATAAAAGTCTTTGGAAGGGGGGGCCGGGGGGAGAACCTTTCTTCAGAAAGGGTTCCCCCCGGAATCTGTATTCGCTTATAATTTAAGCTGTTGCGGTCGTACTTTTTTCGCCACGGATTTGGCTCGCCGTCCCATGCGCAGCATTTGTTCCCGCCAGTTGAGCGCGGCCAGGGTCAGCACGTTCATGATCAGTCCCATGGCCAGCAGAACCAGGGCGTTGTAGAGTGTGGTGCTTCCTTTGACGTTCACCAGGGGGAGTATTTTCCAGGGTACGAACATGGGATACGGCAGATTCCAGTCGCGCATGGCGCCTTCCACACCTGTTTCGGCCCGTTGCGGATCCATGTCCATGTGTTCGCGGACGATTTCCTCGAAGCGTTTTTCCCCCAGGGTCACGGCGTCGTGAATGTTTTTGTTCCCGTAGCGGTATTTATGGCTGGCGCGGAAGGATTCCAGAGCGTCTTCCAGCCGATCTTTCCGGGGTTCCAGAACGGCTTGCTCCGGGGTGCCTTCGGCGTTGCGCAGGTTGATTTTAAGTTCACGCAGCTGATCGGAAAGTTCTTGGTGCCGGGCATGGTAGCTGTTGTTGTTTTCCTGGAGGACCATCAATCCTTCGTAGGCCCAGCGCGAGGGCATGAGCTGGCAGATTTCCGGAATGGGGCTGTTTTCCACAATGGTCAGGCTTTTATTCATTTTTTCGTATTCGATAAGCGCCCCGCCCAGGATGATTTGAGGCACGAGCATGAGCGGCACGATGTTTTGCGCGGCCCGGGAGGAGAGCCGGGGCAGGGAGGAGATGAACAGCCCGGCCGAGAGTCCGGCATAGGAAAGCAGCGAGAGGTAGAGGATGTAGGCCAGAGTGAGTTCGTGCACTTCCAGTATGTAGAATCCGAGGGCCACGAAGAGTGCGTTTTGCACCACGGCAAAGGGCAGCAGCACGAGCAGCTTGGCACCCAGATAGGTGCGGCTGGTCATGTCCAGCATGCGTTCGCGCATGAACAGCGAGCTGTCCCCGATGATTTCGTCCACGGAGTTGGTCATGGACAGGAACAGGGTCACGATGACGGCCACGAACAGGAAGATGCCGAAAAGGTCGTTGGTATACAGGGAGTAGTCCCCGGCCGGTGTATAGCGCAGGATGAAGCCCACGCCCGCGCCCAGGAGAGGCGCCTCCAGAAAGGTAATCAAAAGGTTGGAGCGGTCGCGCACCTTGCTGCGGTAGTTTCGGGAGAGCAGGGTCTGGAATTGGACCAGCCGTTCGCGCAGGCCGATGGCGGGCTTGGGCGGCAGGATGTCGGAACTGGGCAATTGGATGCTGGAGAGCCAGGCATCAATGGCCGTGCTTTCGTATTCCTGTTTCCAGTAGTCCGGGGAGTATTTGCGTTTGCCCAGCACGGAACCGTCGATATCGCGGAGGGATTCCTCCAGACTGTCCAGCAGGATGCCGGGTTGCACGGTCTTGCAGCGCGGACATTCCACCACAATGCGCCCTTTGCGGGCGTCGCGCTCCATGTGGCGTTTGAAGTATTCGAGAGCCGCGTAGGTGGTTCCGTAGTAGGCCAGTTTTCCGCCGTGATCAAGCAGGACCACTTTGTTGAAATTTTTGTAAATTCTGGAGCTGGGTTGGTGGATGACGCAGACCACGATCTTGCCGCGCAAGGTGATGTTGGCCAGCAGCTCCACGATTTTTTCCGAGTCCTTGGAGGACAGGCCCGAGGTGGGTTCGTCGAGCATGTAGATGTCCGCGTCCGTGAGCAGTTCCAGGCCGATGTTCAAGCGCTTACGTTCACCGCCGGACAGGGTTTTGTCCGTGACATCACCCACGCGCAGGTCGCGGCGTTCCGTCAGGCTGATGTCCGTGAGCACCATTTGAATTTTGGCGTCCAGTTCTTCTTCGCTTTTGTCGGGAAAGCGCAGTTTGGCGTAGTAGTAGAGGTTTTCGTAGACCGTGAGGTTGGAGAGCAGCAAATCCTCCTGGGGCACGTAGCCCAGGTGGTGCTTGAGCATGCCGTATTCGCTGTGCAGGTCGTATTCGTCGATGCGGACCTGGCCGCTGGTGGGTGTTTCAAAGCCGCTCATGACCCGCAGCAGGGTGGACTTGCCGCTGCCGCTCGGCCCCATGATGGCCACGAGTTCTCCGTATTCGATATCCAGGGAGACTTCGTCCAGGCCCACGGTGCCGTCTTCAAATACGTGGTGGATGCGATCCGCTGAAAATTTGTTGAAACTGAACGCGGCCTTGCGAAGTTGTTCCTGCTCCGTGTCCAGTGTCAGGTAGTTGCCGTGGACAAAGAGGGTATCCCCGTGGCGCAGGTCCACTTGCCCCTGGCAGGGCCGGTTGTTGAGGTAGATTTGATAGGGGCAGTCCCGTGGGTCGAAGCGGAGCCGACGGCGGGCGCGGTCCATGCGGAAGACCGAGGTCCAGCGTTCGGAGAGGTCGTCGTGGATGAACAGGTCGCCGCGTACCGAGTTGGTCAGGCGGTATTCCTCGCGGCCGTCGTCCAGGGCCAGATCGCGCCGGGCGTTCAGGGAGTAGAACAATTCCCGCAGGTTCATGCGGAAGCCGTTCACGAAAATATCGTCATCCAGGTTGACCTGCACCGCGTCCTGCACGAGTTGGTCGTTGACGTTGACCACGGCGTAGGGGTCCATGAGTACCAGCCGGATGCGCGCCCCGCGAAATTCCAGCCGCAGGACGTCGTTCTCCCCGGGAGCGTCCGCGTAGGCTGGTTCCAGATCGTCCTGGGTGACCCAGCGGTCCACGTTCAGTGGGTTGACCTTGTTTTCGAAGTAAGCCTTCAGGTCGTGGTGCTTGAGGGAGTAATCGTCAAAGAGGATGCGGTAGTTGTGGGAGACGCGGGTGGAGATGTTTTTGTGCAGTTCGTAGTTGTCCACCACAACTTCGTGGCCATCGCATTTTTTGGTGATGCAGTAGAGATTGCGGATTTTGTAGATGAGTACGTCCAGCCCGGGAAAGGGCAGATACACGTCCGCGGTTTCCAGATCCCCCGTGACGCGCAGGGCGATGATGCCGGAGCGGTGCAGGGCTTCGGGGTCGGGTTCGGCCAGGCCGAAGTGGGATTCCACGAAGCGCACGTCCCACTCGGAAATACGCAGGAGTTTGGACATGGCCCGGGCCAGCCGCCGTTCCACGCTTTCGGCCTTGTCCGCGATGATGAATTCATAGACGATGATCAGGCAGTAGACCTTTTCCTGGTAGGAGAGGCGTTCGTCCAAGGCGCGGCAGACCGCGCCCAGGTCCAGGCTGCGGGAGAGGAAGGATTCGAACTGTTCGCGAAAATGGCGGACCACATCGGAAGGGTAGAGGTGGCCGTAAAAGCTGTCGATGAAGGACCGGCGGCGGGCTGAGACCTCCGGACCGGCCTGAGCTACGAGGGCCAGGAGTTTGAGTACCTGGGCCGCGAGGCTGTCCTCGAAGTGTTCCTGGGTGCGCTGTCGGTGGGAGCGGCGTAAGGTGACTGGCCGGAGCATGGGTCTCCAAAGCGGGCTGTGGCGGCTGACCGTCACCGCGTGTCAGTGGGGCGGTCGGGCGGAAGCGGGAAAGGGAAGGGCCGGTCCCACGCCGCCGGGGGACCGAACCCGTCCGAAATTGTTTTCTGCCGCGCGATGGGGACCATGGCGCGTATCGTCGCTCGGTGGGCTACTTGTATCCCGCGAGGATGAACCAGTAATCCATACCGCCCTGGCATTCCACCAGAGTGGCCTTGACGTGGAAGGTTCCGCTCCATTCCGGTTTGAGCGCCACGGTGGCTGGTTCGCCGGTGCCGGTGCTCTGGGCTACGAGATCCCAGTTTTCATCGTACATTTCCAGGCGCAGGGAGCGAACACCCTGGTCCCCCTGAAAGTGGAAGAAGTAGTCGATGCCCGTGGTGAGTTGTGTGTCGAAATAATAGGACTTTCCTTCGGCGAGTTCGCCGATCTGGATGTCGTCCTTAACGCTGTAGCCCTGGTTCTCATATTTGAGCACCTGGTCGTAGGCGGGCTTGCGGATGTCCATGCGCCCGGCCATGGCCAGGATCGGAATCAGCAGCATGGCTGCCAGCAAGGCGAGAGTGCGTGCCTTCATATTTCCTTACCCCCTTTCGATCAGTGCGATCAGATCCGTGGCGATCCGATTCAGGCGTTGGATGTTTTTCGTGGGCACGGGCTTTCGGTATCCCACGCGCACCAGGGATCGGATTTCAGGCAGCGCCTGGAGCACGGCCTGCACTGCCGGGGATTGCCGCGCTTCGGGTTCCATGCCCGAGAGTTCGCGTTCAAAGTAGTTTACGAGGTTCGGCTGATACAGAATGGATGAGCTGTGCTCGGGGTAGAGTCCTTCGGCCAGCAGTCCGGAAGTGACCCGCAGGCCTTCCAGCCAGCCGCCCACGCGTACCAGCGTGGCCACGTCCTGGTCGCCGAGCTGGTCCATCTCCATTTCGATGAGGTAGCGCAGCGCGTCCAGTTCGTCGCGCAGTTCGTCCCAGCGTCCCTGGTTGGCCATGTCCTCAAAGGACTTGCTCCGGTCCAGGATGGTTTCCTGCACCTGGAGTTCCTCGGCCAGGGTGATGACGATGACGATGATCTCGCCGAGTTTGGATTTGTCCTCGGCAAGAATGGCTACCAGGCCGTCAGCGGAGCGAACCCCCAGGTTCAGCGCGCGCATGTAGTTGTCCTGGTAGTCGTAGCGGGGGTTGTGTTCGGCCACGGCCTGCCAGTCGGTTTCACCCAGCCGGTCGATGGCCAGGAACATTTCCGCCGGGGAGGGCAGAGCCACGTTCATGGAAAATTCTTTTTTTTCCGCTTCGGAAAGGTTTTCGGAAAAGGCCGGAGCCGCCGTCAGCGCGATCAGGGCCGAGAGGACGACGAGAAGGACGAGGGGAGTTGTTCGCTTGATCATGCGCACACCTTTGCTGCATTTATGGTACGGGGCCATTGGCGGGAAGGGCGCATATCCCGCTATCGTGCGGAACGATAGCAGTCGCACCGCAAAAAGTAAAACCGCGCCGTCTCCGAATGTGGAGAAAAAGTATCGCGATCAGGCTTCCTTGGCGCGAGCCGCGGCTTGGTCCGGGTCGTGCTCAATGGGAATGAGCCGCTGCAATCCCGCGATCTGCATGACTTCCTCCACCAGTTCCTGGGGGCGGTACAGGACAAGACGCTTTTCCTGCGCGGCCAGTTCCCGGGCGTTGCGCAGGAGCAGGCCCATGCCCATGGAGGCCATGAACGCCACGTCGCCCATGTCCGCGACCACGGAATGGGGGGATTGCCCCACCGCCTCGTTAAAGGCGGTTTCAATTTCCTTGATGCCCGCCGCGTCCATGCGACCGGAAAGCACAACGCGGCGCAGACCGTCCGTGTCTTCCAAGACCGTGAATTCCATTCCCCCTCCTTTGGCGGTCCGCTTGGGCTACGGGTACGCCGTTGCATTATGTATCCGGCTTTTCGGGGGAAGGCAACCAAGCCGAAAACTTTTCCGGGGAAATTCGTTGCAGGGCTGTGGGGGTACCCTGGGCGTTTTGTACGCCATATTGTTCGTGGATGCGGATGCGCCAGGGGGCAACGGTCCGGGCGGGAGGGGAGAGAGCGGCGCAGAAAAAAAGAACGGCCCGACAAAAGCCGAGCCGTTCCTGAGCCTAGTCCGAGATCCCCAAGGCCTTGCGCGTTGCGCGCCGTTTTGGGTGTCCATGTTCTACCGGCCTTCTCGGGTTCGGGTTCCGCCGAGTCCGCGATTCGGGCAACGACCTTCGGTGGATGGCACGCGAAGGGCGGTCTCGCTGCGCCGAAGCGTCCGGCGGCAGGCCCTTGACGGAGAACCGGGCGACTGTCGGCAGCGCTTGATTGGGGGAAGGGAGAGATAGGTGGATCCCTTCCACGCGGCCGTGGTCGTCGGCGTCGTGTGGAAACCGAGGCAAAAGTCTACCGAATGCGTAGGAAAGTCAAGTGAAAAAAAGCACGAAAGATTTTCGTGCTGATAAACAGGCGGAACCTCCCTGTCAACCGGACATCCCCTTGATGGTGAAGAAGAACGTGGCGCCGTGGCCCAGACCTTCGGACTCCACCCAGATGCGTCCGCCGTGGGTTTCTATGACGCGTTTGACCAGGGCCAGTCCGATGCCGGTGCCGCCCTTGCCCTGGTCCAGTTGGTCGAAGAGTCCGAAGACTTTGTGGAAGTAATCCTTTTTGATGCCGATGCCGTTGTCTTTGACAAACACGACATCCTCTCCGTTTTCCTTGCGGACGCCGATTTCGATGTGGGGATCGGGCTGTTCGCCCATGAATTTAGTGGCGTTGTCCACGAGGTTTTGGAAGACCTCAAGCATCCGGGGTCGGTCCGCCCGCACTGTGGGCAGGTCCGGTTGAATGTCCACGGAAACGCCCAGCTCGTTGATTTGTCCGGCCACCAGCTCCACGGCTTCGCCCGCGAGGGTGCCGAGATTCACTTCCTCGGGCGGGTTGTTGAGCCGGCCCACGCGGGAAAGTTCAAGCAGTTCGTCGAGCAACTGCTGCATCTTGTCCGCGGCCTGGCCGATGCGGCCCATGTCTTTTTCAATGTGTTCCTTGTCGCCGCGCTCCAGATCAGTCTGCAACATGCCCAGAAAGCCTTTGATGGTGATGAGCGGGCTTTTGAGATCGTGGGATACGGTGTAGGTGAAGCGTTCCAACTCGGCGTTTTTTTCTTCCAGTTCGTTGATCAGTTCCTCGCGCATGGCTTCGGCTTCCTTGCGCTCGGTGATGTCCTGGTGCGTGCCGGTCATGCGGAGCGGCTCCCCCTGGGGACCGCGTTCCGTGACCTGCCCTCGCGTGAGCACCCAGCGGTATCCGCCGTCGCTGCTGCGCATGCGGAATTCCGAAGTGAATTCCTCGCCCCCGTCTTTGAGGTGTTGGTCCAGGGCGGCACGAACCCGGGGCTGGTCTTCGGGATGAATGAGTTTTTCCCAGGTTTCCAGAGTCGGGGGCATGGAGTCCGGTTCATAGCCGAGCATGGTGTACCAGCGCGGCGAATAGTAGGATTGATTGTGCGGCAATTCCCAGTCCCAAAGGCCGTCGTTGGCCGCTGTAATGGCCATGTTCAAGCGCTGCTCGCTTACGGAGAGGGCTTCGTTGACGCGGCGCAGGGATTCCTCGCGTGCGCGGATGGTGGCGGACATTTTTTGAAAGGAGTCCATGATGCGTTCCAGTTCGGCATAGCGCGGGCCGGAAATGGATTTGGAAAAGTCGCCCCGGGCCACATGGTCCATGGCTTGTTCCAGCTCCGTCAAGGGCCGCCGGAGAAAGACGCGCAAGAGGATGCCCGTGGCCACGAACAGGGCCAGGGCCGTGGCCGCGATGTTCATGGAGGTGGCATAGAGGAGCTGGCGCGCGGTTTTTTGGCTGCTGGCCAGGGAGAGCGCCATGTCCAGATGGCCGATGACGTGTCCTTCAAAGGTGATGCTGCGGGTGCGGTGAATTTCCTCGGCGGTCCGGTCTTCGGCTTCGTAGAGGTAGAGTGTTTCCCCGCGGGAATCCGCGATGCGCAGGCGGGAGAAGAGGTCGTTTCGTTCGTAAACCTGTCCCACGTGCCGCACGTTGGCGGTATCCAGGGTCCACATGGGGATGGCAAGAATTTCCGCAAGTTCGTCGGCGTAGTTGTCGGCCTTGATTTCCAGTTCGGCGTTGGCACGACGTGCGAGGTTCCAATGCTGGATGCCGAACAGTGCCGCCACCAGGATGACCACCGCCGCCACGAGGCTGATCGTCAAGTTTCTGGAAAGGGACCGTTTACTGCTCTGGATCATCGTCTTTCTCCTCGCTCTCGCTATAGCACGATTATGGCCCTTCAGGAAGCGCAAGCAGGCGTTGCAGCGTATTCGCGGGCATGTCCCAGCGGGCATGGATGCGCGCCAGGGTGCCGTCGCGGCGCATGGCTTCAAAGGCGCGACGCCAGCGCGCCACAATATCGGGATCGGTGGTCTTGGAAAAGGCCAGGAAGAGCTTCATGGTTTTGAAGATGAACACGCGCTCCACGCTGCTTCGGGGCTGGCCCAGGCGCTTTAGTTGATGACGAATGCCCATTTCATCGGCAATGACCGCTGGAACGCGACCGCCGAGCATCATTTGCACACTGTTGGAAAAGGCCGGGGAAACGTGCAGATTTACGAATCCCAGGTCGCGGAGATATTGTTCGCGCACGTCCGAGCGGTATACGCTGATGCCGCTGAGCATGCGGGCGTCGTCCATGTCGTGTATGTGCAGGTTGGATTCCGGCTTGGCATAGAGCGCCCAGGAAATATACATCACCGGTCCCACCCATTGGAACAGGTCGTGCCGTTCCGGAGTGTGGCTGATGGTGAACAGCAGCGTGTCGGGTTGGGTCAGGGCCGTGTTGTACGCCCTGGCCCAGGGCAGAAAATGGAACTCTCCATGCATTTCGGTGCGGCGCAGCAGTTCGCGCACGATGTCCACCGAATACCCGGCCGGTCCCTGCTGGGTCAGGAAATTAAAGGGCGGACCGCTTTCCGTGACGAGCAGCAACCTGTCTTCGCCTGATGCGGAACAGGGTGCAGGGAGCATGACCAGGGCGAGAAGCCATGCCATGAAGATAAGCCATGTCTTGTGCCGAAACATGGGCAGAAACCCCTCTCGTTTGTGGGAGTATGCCATGCTCCGAGTAAAAATGCCAGGGCATGCCATTGCCTCGCGAAACAAAGCGAGGTATTCCGGCTCTACAAGGGAGTGGATGCGCCGGGTTGCAAAGAGGTGCAACTTCCCCGGGTTTGTTGGAAACTGCGCGACTTGACCCGCGCAAAAGTCAATATCAGGATGGGTGGGAATGCTACAACGCGAAAAACGTTCACGCGGAAGTGTATTCCCCGTACGCAACAGTCTGAATGTTTCGAGTGGACGACAAGGATCGTTTCTTTCAACAGCCTGTAACGCCCCGGAGTGACGAAGCGTCGTGCCGATCCGTTGGAAGTATTTTCTCGCGTTGCTGTTTCTCAGCCTGGTTCCCTTGCTCACGGCGGGCTGGATCATGCAGCGCGGCACCCAACGCCTGGAGCGCACGGTCTCGGACGTTGCGGGCCGGGAAGTGACCCGCATGGTTACGGCCCAGTTGGAACAGGACGCGGAAAACGCCTCCAAGTCCGTACTGCGAGGCACTGCGGCGCTGACCTTTGCCTTGCGGTCCCTGGCCGTGGAAACGGAATCCCTGCTGGCCCGCCCCTTTGTGCGTGCTCCCAAGGTCTATTTCGGTCCGGACTTCGACCACCCGCCCAGCGAGCCGCCGGATCTTGTCGAGGATCGGCGCTATACCCGTCGAACCCTGGACGGCGTGGAACCCATGCGCGTGAGCTTTTCCCATCCCGTGTTTCTCAAGGCTGCAGGCCTGTCCGAACGGCGCATCGGACCTGACGTGGCCCGTCTGGCCCGGCTGACGCCCCTTTGCCGTGATGTTTTCCAGTTTTCCGGGTACGCGGCCCATCGACTCTACGTGGCTCTGGAAAGCGGGGTAAGCATGGCCTATCCCGGATTCGGCGGCTATCCCCGCGGATTGGATCTGCGGGAGTCGGCCTGGTACGCCCGGGCCAGGGAATCCGGCAAGGCGGAGTGGTCCGGCCTGCTCTACAGCCGTAATACGGGCCGGGTGCTTTTGGCCCTGAACCGTCCTTTGTATGGTCCGGAAGGTCACTTTGCCGGGGTCGCGGGCATAGAGGCGCCGGTAAGCTGGTTCCTGCAGGAGGCCCGGCTCGCCTCGCAATGGTCCGAGGAGATGCGGTCCTTTCTTGTGAGCGCGCGCATTGATCCGCGCCGCAAGACCCTGGGGCTGCAAATCATGGCGGAACGGCATATTTCCCGCGACGCGGAGTCTGCGGGGACCGCCGTGGACTATCGCTGGATGCGTCCGGTGGACGACCCGGAGTTTACGGGGCTGGTGGAGCGGATCCGCAACGGCGGTTCCGGCAGCATGGAAATGGAGTACGAGGGCCGACCTTCCATCTGGGCCTTTGCTCCGGTGGAGGGCAACACCGCCTTCCTGTTGGTGGTCCCCAAAACCGTGGCCATGAACGTCCCGGCGCGACTGCGCAAGGATGTGGCCGCCCATGCCGCGGCCCAGCGGAGCACCGCCCTGCTGGCGGCCCTGGCCGTGCTGGCGGGGGCTGCGCTGCTCGCCTATGTGGGGGCCAAGCGCGCTTCGGATATGGTCATGCTCATGGTGGGCGCGTGGCAGCGGCTGGCCGGCGGGGACTACACCGCGCGTCTGGACATGCGCACCCGGGACGAGCGGGATCTTTTGGTACAGGCGTTTAATGAGACCGTACCCAAGCTGGAGGATCATGTGCGTCTGAGCCGGTCCATGGCCCTGGCCCGGGAGGTGCAACAGAATCTGGTCCCGCGGGAGCCGCCCCGGATTCCCGGCCTGGACGTGGCCGGAACCGTGGTGTTTTGTGACGAAACCGGCGGGGATTACTATGACGCGTTCGTTCTGCCCGGTGATGACGGCAAACGCCTGACCGTGGCCGTGGGCGACGTGTCCGGACACGGAGCAGCTCCGGCCTTGCTCATGGCCACGGTGCGCGCCATGCTGCGGGCCGCTTCCGAGGCGCGGCGCGGGCTGGCCCGGCGTGTGGCCCTGGTGAACCGGCGTCTCTATGAGGATGTGGCTCCCTCCGGGCGGTTCATGACCCTGTTTTGCGCGGAATTCGACATGGCCCGGAATGTGATCCGCTGGGTGCGTGCCGGACACGAACCCGCCTGGCTCTATGATCCCTGGACCGGGGAATTCGAGGAGCTGCGCGGCGAGGGACTCAGCCTTGGATTTTTGGAGGAAACCGAGTTCGAGGAACAGGAACGGGGCTTTGACCGTCGCGGCCAGTTCGCGTTGCTGGCCACGGACGGCATTTGGGAATCCGTGAACGCCGAAGGGGAACCCTTTGGCCGCGCCCGCATGCTGGACGTGGTGCGTCGCCACGCCGACAGTGACGCCGCCGGAATCGTACAGGCCGTGCTGGATGCCCTGGATCGCTTTCGGGGGGGCAAGGCCTGCGAGGACGACGTGACCCTGGCCGTAATCAAACGCAAGTGATCCGTTGCAGCTTTGCTGTCCGGGCCGGGAAATCGTACCGAAAGGGCGCGCCCGCCGATGGTTTTGAATTATGCTTCCTCACAGCCGTGAGTGAAGACCCTGTATAATCCCATACTGCCATGAAAAAATGTCTGGACGCGTCGGAAGGGCAGGCGCGAGGCTCCCAGCAGGGCGCGAATGCCGCCTCCGGCCAGGAACTGCCGGTAGTTGGCGAAGTGTTCGGCACCGGCCAGGCGTTCCACCAGCGAAGCAAGGCGCATGGCCCCGCGTCCGGCAGCGGACTCCGGCCAGCGATAGTCCAGCAGCACCAGGGAACCGCCCGGCAGCAGCAGCCGCATGGATTCCTCCAGTATTTCTTCCCGCGTGTGCGGCGGTTTTTCATGCAGGGCCAGGGAGACGCACACGCAGCCGAAGCTCCTGTCCGCGTAGCCGGTGGCGGCGGCGTTGCCGTGCACATAGTTGATTCGCGGCGAGGTGGTGCGCTGGGCGGTGCGGAGCATGGCCGGGGAGAGATCCAGGCCGTGGACCCGCAACCCGCGCTCCAGGAGGAACACGGCCTGCCGACCCGTGCCGCAGCAGAGGTCCAGCACCGGCGGGGGCGGTCCCTCGCTTTTGGCAAAGGGGCGCAGACAGTGCTCCACCAGCGCGGCCACGTGACGGCGCGGCCGGTCCAGCAGGGGATTGAGCAGAGGGTCATATAACCGTGCGCATCCCTGGTATTCGTCGGTTCGGGGGGGATCCTCGCTCATGCGAAATGCTCCAGTCGTCGGCAGGCCTCTTCCAGTTCGGGCCAGCGTTTGGCGAAACAGAACCGGGCCAAGCCCTGGCCCAGTGGGTCGTTCCAAAAAGCGCGTCCGGGGACGCAGGCCACGCCGGTTTCCCGAAGCAGGTGCATGGCGCGTTCGTGGCTGTCGCGGCCGGGCAGATGGTCGATGCGTGCCAGGGCGTAGTACGCGCCGTCGGGAACATGGGGCTTGAGTCCGGCCCGGGTCAGAGCCAGGCAAAAGCGGTCCCGTTTGCGGCGGTGGTCCTCGGCCAGTTCTTGGTAATAGTCGTCGCCGAGCTGATCGAGTCCGTTGGCCGCGCCCATTTGCAACGGCGCGGGCGGGCAGACGTAATAAAGGTCGTTGAAGTGGCCGATGGGTTCATGCCAGCGGGAATGGCACACGGCCCAGCCCAACCGCCAGCCCGTGACCGCGAAGACTTTGGATACGCCGGAGATGGACACCACGCGTTCTTCCATGCCGGGCAGGGTCGCCGGGGAGATGTGCCTGTGCCCGTCGTAGACGAAGTGTTCATAGATTTCATCGGACAGGAGCATGAGGTCGTGTTTCCGGCAAAAGCGGGCCACGCGCTCCAGTTCCTCCTGGGTAAAGACCTTGCCGCAGGGGTTCAGCGGGGTGTTCAGCACCACGCCGCGCAGTTTGGGCGAGGCGGCCGCGTCCAGATCGTCGTCCGTGAAGCTCCAGTCCGGCTGCCGCAGGGAAACGAATGTGGGCGTGAGGTCCATGGACCGCAGGGTGTTCACATGATATCCGTAAAAGGGTTCGAAAAGCAGGATTTCGTCGCCCGGATCAAACATGGCCGCACAGGTGGCCTGGAACGCGCCGGTGGCTCCCACGCTGACCACGATGTTGGATTCCGGATCCAGGTCCAGCCCTTGGAAGCGGCGCTGGTGCCGGGCGATGGCCTGGCGGAATTCGGGCAGACCGTCAAAGCGTGTGTAGACGTTTTTGCCCTGGCGCATGGCCTGCTCGGCTCCGTGGAGCACCGGCTCCGGCACGTCCAGATCGCAGACGCCCTGGGCCAGGTTGATGCCGTCCACGGCAGCGCAGGCCAGGGTCATGCTTCGAATATCGGATTGTTTCACAAGATCGCAACGTTGGCTTTGCCTGATCGGCATGATCAAATCCTTTGACGAATTCTAGGTGAAGGGAAAACCAAAGGTGAATATATATGAGTTTGCTACGGAACAAAACCCTGATCGTTACGGGGGCATCTCGCGGAATCGGTAAGGCGCTTGCCGTGGAGCTGGCCGGGCGCGGAGTGCGGCTGTTGCTCTCGGCCCGGTCGGAAAAGCGCCTGCGGGAGGTGGTCGAGCCCTGCGCCGAACAAGGCGGTGCGGTGCAGGGCGTGGCCGGAAACGTGGCCCATGCCGAGGTGGTGGAGCGGCTGATGCTCCGGGCCGGGGATGAGGAGCAGTTTGCGGGATTCATCCATGCGGCCGGGGTGCTGGCTCCTGGCCCGTCCGCCTGGGAATTGCCGGAACCCGTTTTTTGCGAGGTTATGGATGCCAGCGTCAAGGGCGCGTACCAGTTGGCCCGGTTTTGCTATCCCCTGTTGCTGCGCAAAGGGGGCGGACTGGCCGTGTTTTTTGGATCCGGGGCCGCGGAAAAAGCCTTGCCCGGCACAGCGGCTTATTGTGCGGCCAAGGCCGCGGAAGAGCATTACATGCGGCAACTGGCCGTGGAAACCGACCAGGTGACCGCCCTGGTGTACCGGCCCGGCATCGTGGAGACCCGGATGCAGCGGCAGGCTCGGGAAGCCGAGGGAGGGCAGGCCGAGCGGGTGCGCTCCACGTTTGGTCCGTGGAAGGCCAAAGGTCTCCTGGCCACTCCCGAGGCGTCCGCATCGAAATTGGCGGACCTGCTGGAGCATCCCTGGCCGGAGTTGCACGGCCGTACGTTCGATTATCGGGAGCTGTGAGCCGAAAGCGGGGTGCGAGAACAGGCTGTTGAAAACGCACGTTTGCTGCGTTGCTTCAAAAGCAGCACATCATCGCGCGCAGGAAGTGTCCGTCGTCCCTGGTGTTTTTCGCACTTTGCGCGCACATGGTTTTGATCCGCCTATGGATGGATTGTTTACCGATCAGGCAAAGAGAACGCCCGATATCGTGCCGATGGATTATTGCGGCCGGTGGTAGACCCGTTCCGGGTAGAGCGCCTTGCCTGTTGCGGGCATCCAGAGCAGCCGGTGGATTTTGTCCCCGTCTCCCATGAACATGACCGTACCCCGCACGGGCTTGGGCGTGAGCAGGCTCGGGCCGTAGGTGTAGATGTAGCGGCTGTTGTATTCGGTGAGGGCGCGGGTGAAGCCGCGATCCGGCACATGCAGGATCAGCTTTTCCACACGGGGATCCTTGCGGCCGTCCACAATGAACACGTCCAGGCCGTCCGCCGTGCGGAAATGCCCCACCAATCCCCCCACATAGTAGGAATGATAGTTGTCGAACAGGGTGGCGCCGAAGCGCACCTTGGGTCCGTAGGATGTGGACTGGAGTGCGCCCACCATGCCCCCGGCCTCGGCAAACTCGCGGTACAGCTCCTCCTCCTCGGGCGTACGTCCGCCGTAGTCCACGAGCACCTTGTTGGGGCTGATGGGGATGGCGCCCATGTCTTCCGGGGGAGCCAGATATTCCGGCGGCATCATGGCGGCCAGTTCGTCTTCCGTGAGCTGCATGCCCGCCAGTTGCTTGAAGGCGATGGGGGACGTGAGGAACAGGGCCAGGAGCAGCGTGGCGAGATGCAGCGCCAGGGAAAGGCTCCAGGCCAGGACGCGGGCGGACGGACGGGCAGTCATCTCATTCCCCGCTTTGGGCGGCGTCTCGGGCCGTGTCCGCGCCGTCTTCCTCCTCGGCCACAATGCCGATGTGCGGCACGCCGGCCTCGCGGATTTCCGCCATGACCCGGACCACGTCGCCGTAGGGTACGCTTTGGTCGGCCCGCAGGAACAGCGCCTTGTCCTGTTTGAGCACTCGCTGAATCATGTATTCGCGCAGATGATCCCGCGGCACTTCTTCCTGGTCCAGAAAGAGCCGGGCGTCCGCGTCCATGGTCAGCACGAAGTGCCCGCTGCCTTTGGGCAGGGATTCCACGGTGCGGGTGCGGGGCAGATCCACCTGCACGCCCTCGCCTTTGACCGCGGCCCCCACCATGACGAACACCAGGAGCACGAGCATCACGTCCACAAAGGGCGTGGTGTTGATTTCCGTAAGATACCGTCGGCGGCTGCGTTGGGCCATCTTATTCCTCCGGGGCGGGAGCGCAGGTCAGATATTCGGAAAAGCGTTCCTTGACGCGGTTCATGAACGCGCCGGACAGGGCCGCTAGTTCCGCTTCGATGTTGCCGAGCTGTTTGATGTAGGCGTTGTGGGCGAGTACGGCGGGTATGGCCACGATCAACCCGAAAGCCGTGGTGGAGAGGGCTTCGGCCAGTCCCGGGGCCACGCCGCTGACCAGGTCCGCTCCGCCCGTGATGTGGCTGAAGGAGTTCATGATGCCCCATACCGTGCCGAAGAGGCCGAGCAGGGGCGCCACGTTGCCCACCGTGGCCAGCAGGGACAGGGAACCGTGCAGCCTGTCGCCCTGGGCCTGCACCTCATCCTGCAGGGCGTGGCGTACGCAGTCCAGCACCACGCGTCCTTTGAGGCCCGGGTCCAGGTCCAGTTCGGCCATGCGTTGCAATTCCTGGCCGCCCTGTTCGGCAACGCGCCGGGAAGGAGCGGCTTCGGGCCGTTGGTTGATGCCGGCCATGGCCTCACGCAGGCCGCCCGGACGGGAAAAGGCCCGGCGGTCCTCCCGCGCCTGGGCGCGGACCTTGCGCAGTTCGTACCATTTTAGAAAAATCAGGCTCCAGCTGGCCAGGGACATGGCCAGCAACACCGCGAACACGGCTTTGATCACGGGGCCGGTTTCCAACACCAGGGTCCAGAATCCGCTGTCCGACATGGGTTCCATTGTGCGCTCCTCGCTCTCGTGCGTACCTTTTCCTTTCCTAAATCCAATGCAGGCCGAGCGCAAGCAGGGATGCGCAAAAGGAGGATATCTCGGAAGAAGCGGCGCGGGAGCGCCTGGATAGCGTGTGCCGCGTTGCCGGAGGTCAGGGATGGGCGGCCGTGGCGGGCCGGGCCACCCGGCGGGCTGTGACGTAATGGCTCTGCCAATAGCTGTTGGAGAGAGAGCTTTCGCGTACGCGGGAGCCGGATTTGGGGCTGTGGATGAAGGTGCCGCGACCCGTGGAAATGCCCACATGGTAGCTCCGGCCCTGCACGATTTTAAAGAAGACCAGATCCCCGGCCATGACCTGGCTGCGGGGGACGGCGAATCCGGCCCGAATCTGCTGCCAGCTGGGACGCGGCAGGCGCACGCCGTGCCGGGCGTAGGCCCAGTGGACCAGCCCGGAGCAGTCGAAGCCCTCGCGCGGGGTGTCGCCGCCCCAGCGGTAGGGGATGCCGATGGCGGACTGCGCGGTCCGCACCACGGGGTGCGAGGACGGACCGGCATGTCCGCCGGGGAGCCGGGCCTTGCCGAAGTCCAGCACGCCGCAGGCCGTGAGGGGCAGCAGCGCCGCGCCAAGCACCGCGATCCACAGGGCGGACCGGATCCTGACCAAAAGGCCGGACGCGGTGTGTGGGAACGGGCGACGCATGCTGCCTGCCTCCGGAGCGGGTCAGCGTACCCGCAGGAAGTTTTTGACCTGGCGGACGCCGGGTACGTTGCGGGCGATGGATTCGGCCCGGGAAATTTCGGTCTGGGAGGAGACCAGTCCGAGCAGCACGGCGTTGCATTGTACAATCTTGGTATCCACGTTGGTGCCGCTTACGTCCGAATCTTCCAGCAGATTTTTGTCCAGCTCCGCGCCAATGCGCACGCTGGTAGCGGTGCCGCAGTTGGCCACGTCCTGCTTGGGCAGCAGATAGGTGGTCACGGAGCGAACGCCTTCCACTCCACGGGCCAGCCGCACAGCGCGGTCGCGCTGGTAGGTGTCCTCGTATTCGCCCACGAGGTAGACGCGGCCCAGGTAGGTGAAGGCCTTGAAGTCCAGGTAGCTCACGTCCTTGTCGTTGAGCAGTTCTTTTTCCACTTTGAAGGTGATTTCCTCATCGTCGTAAATCTGTCCGAGGCTGCGTTCGTCCATGGCCACTTTGTAGGCGGTGCAGCCCGTGGCCGAGATCAGCAGCAGGCAAAACAGGAAGAAATAGAGGGCACGTTGCATCTGAAATACTCCCCAGCAGGCTGCCCGGAAACGGCACTCTGTGCCGGTGTTGTAAAAATTTTTTCGTACAGCCAGTACGTTGTAACCTCGACCGTTTTTCGCCCAGCGTCCGACCATTTTTGAGCAGCCTGCGGGTTTGCTTTTTTCAATGGCGGGCTAGGGTTGTGGTGCAAAGACGTTGAGCAGGGAATCCACCTGTTGCACGCCGGGTACCCGCGCCGCCAGGGACGTTGCCCGGGCTATCTCCTCTTCGTCGGAAAGCAGTCCGAGCAGCACGATTTCGCGGCACTGCATGGCGCGCACCTCCACTGTATACCCATGTACCTTGGAATCGGCAATGAGCTTTGCGGTCACATCCCGGGCCAGGGCATTGTTGCGGCTGTCGCTGCATTGTCCGCCGCGCTTCAGGGGCAGGGTACGCATGGTCACCTTGCCGGATCCGGCCACGGCCGTGACGATATCCAGAGCCGCACGCCGCTGTTCCTCGGATTCATATTCCCCCACAAGGTAGACGTGTCCATTGTAGACATGGGCCTTGAGCTGGCCCAGGCCCACCAACTCCTCGTCCGCGAACCGGCCCAGTATTTCCGTGGCCAGGGCGCGATCCCGGGCCAATACGGGCTGAGGGCGCGGGTCCGCGGAATAGTGACGTTCCCCTTCGGCGGTGACGCAGCCGGAAACGAGCAGGAGCAGGAGCAGAAGGCACGGCAGGGGAAGACGGAGCATGATCGGGTTCCTCCAGAAAGAATATGACCGCAGGGTCGGACCTTGGTTTAAAGCATATGCAGGATGCGTTCCGAAATGTTCCATGGAGCGGACCAGTCCGGGGGCAGCAGCCACTGCCTGTCCTGTAGGCGCAGACGGCAGGCGTGGAGCAACAGCCCGGTGTTTCGCGGGGTTGCCGGGTGTTGCGGACCGTATTTGCGGTCCCCCACCAGCGCATGCCCCCGGCTGGCCAGCTGAACCCGGATTTGATGCGTACGGCCTGTGAGCAGGGTCACGGCCAGAAGGGTGGCGGAAATTTGACCCCGGCCCGGATCCATGCGTCGTACGGGGCGCACCCTGGCCAGCGCGGTCTTGCCCTGGCCGGTTTGCATGCGCTCCCGTCCCTGGGGACCGGCTTTTTCCATCTGATCGCGAAGCGTGGTCTCCTCTTGCATGGGCCAGTCTCCCCAGGTCCAGGCAAGGTACGTTTTTTCCAGCGCGCCGTCCTGTATGGCGGATTGAAGCTGTTGGAGCATGGCGTAGCTTTTGGCGGCCAGGAGCAGGCCCGAGGTGTCGCGGTCCAGCCGGTGGGCCAGCGTGGGCGTAAACGGGGCGTCCGCATGGCGTACGGCCAGACGTGCGGCCACGGAATCCGTGTGTCCTGTGCCGCCGTGGGCGGGCAATCCTGCGGGTTTGTGCAGGACCAGCAGGTCGCGGTCCTCATGGACGATGCTCAGTTCGGGCGCGCCCGGTACGGGCGCTGTGTCCCCCTTGGCCGGGGACGTTTGGGGCGGGTCGTGCGGCGGAATGCGCACCATCTGGTCCCGACGCAGTCGGTCAAAGGGTTTTTTCCGTCCGCCGTCCACCCGGACCTGGCCGGTGCGGATCCAGCGCAGCAATGCGGATTGGGGCAGGTCGCGCCCCACGCGGCGGCGCAAAAAAGCCACCAGCTTCTGTCCTTCCTCGGCGCGGGTCACACGCACGGTGGTTACGCCCGGCATGCGTCTTCCCCTTGTTCGGCACGGCCCAGAAGCCGTTCCAGCGCGTGTTGCCGGTAGTCGAAAATGATCCGCAACCGTCGGCGCACCAGGGCGCGGACCGGCAGGGCGTACCAGGGCAAGGCCCAGTGCACCAGGTCGGTCATGCGCACGGCGGCACCGTTTTCTACGGCTGCAAAGTGATGCTGGTGGTGCCAAAAGGCATAGGGACCGCGCCGTTGTTCGTCCACAAAGAACACCGGGGACCGGGCCTGGGTGATCTCCGTGAGCCAGCCCAGCCGTACCAGGGGGAAGGGCCGGACCCGGTATTCGATGATCTGGCCGGGATAGGTGTGGTCCGCACAGCCGGAAACAATGCGGAAATCCATCCAGGGCGGGGTGATGCGCGCCAGGTTGCACGGGTCGGAAAAAAAGTCCCAGGCCTTGTCCGGTGTCACGGGCAGGGTTTGGATGCGATGGATGCGATGGATGCGATGGACCATGGGCAATGGTTGCCGAGCACGCGCCGTTCGTCAACGGAAAAGCGCATGCCCGTGATGCTGAAGGATGGACGCGGGAAAAGAAAACTCCCGCCCTGCGTGCAGGACGGGAGTCGTATTTGAGCGAAGGGGTCGGGCTTGCGGGATCAGCCGCCGGAACCGCCGTTGCCCGTCTTGGAGGCCAGTTCCCGGATGTCCGCCAGTGCCTTGCCCCGGGCCTGGGCCAGCTTTTTCCACTTGCGCTTTTCGCGCTTCATGGCCTCCACCGTGTGCAGCAGATCCTGCACGGTACGGGCGGGGTAGCCGTGGGTTGCACGCGGGCCGAGCCGCAGTTCCTCGTCGTTGCGCTGGCGGATGGCCGCAAGCTGGTTGGCGTCCAGGATCATCGCTGTTCCCCCTTGCACGTCCCGAAATCAGCAGGTGGTGCAAAAGGAGTTCATGCCGTATTCCACGCGTTCGCGGTACTCCTCCTGCTTGCCCTTGTTCCAGCGGGAAACCGGGCGGTAGTAGCCCACCACGCGGGTATAGACCTCGGTTTCCTCCCCGCAGGTGGGGCAGGCGAAGTGCTCGCCGTAGATGTAACCGTGGTCTTTGCACACCGAGAAGGTGGGGGTCACGGACAGGTACGGGATTTTGGTCAGGCTCATGGACTTGATCAGGAAGTTTTTGACGCTCTCCTCGTCCGGGGCGGCCTCACCCAGGAAGGTGTGGAACACGGTTCCCCCATTGTAGAGGGTCTGGAGCTTGTCCTGGTGTTCCAGGGCAAAGAACACGTCCGAGGTCACGCCCACGGGCAGCAGGGTGGAGTTGGTGTAGTACGGCACTTCCTCGCCCGAGGTGTGGATATCGTTGTAGAGTTCCTTGTCGATCTTGGCCAGGCGGTAGCAGGTGCCTTCGCCGGGCGTGGCTTCCAGGTTGTAGAGGTTGCCGGTCTCCTCCTGAAAGCGCACCACCAGTTCGCGCAGATGGTTGAGCACGCGCTGCATGAGCCGGGATCCGGCCTCGGTGTCGATGCCTTTTTCCAGCAGGTTCATGCAGGCCTCGTGTCCGCCGATGAGTCCGATGGTGGAGAAGTGTCCGCTGAAGCCGTTTTTGAGGTAGCGGCGCGAGAACGGGAACATGCCCGCTTCCAGGTTTTGCTGCACGAACTTGCGCTTGTATTCCAGGGAGTCCCTGGCCAGTTCCGCGTATTCCGTGACCAGATCCAGGAAATCGTCCTCATTGTGGGCCAGGTAGGCCAGCTTGGGCAGGTTCAAAGTGACCACGCCGATGGAGCCGGTGAGGTCGCCCGCGCCGAACAGTCCGCCGGTTTTCTTGCGGATTTCCCGCAGGTCCATCTGGAGACGGCAGCACATGGAACGCACATCCTCGGGGTTCAGGTCCGAGTTGATGAAGTTCTGGAAGTAGGGCGCACCGTATTTGGCGGTCATTTGCAGCAGGAGTTTGCCTTCCTCGGAATCCCAGGGGAAGTCCTTGGTCACGTTGTACGTGGGGATGGGGAAGGAGAAGATGCGTCCGTCCGCGTCGCCCTCAAGCATGACCTCCAGGAAGGCCCGGTTGATCATGGCCATTTCCTCGGCATATTCGCCGTAGGTGGAATCCTGGTATTCCCCGCCGATGATGATGGGTTCGTTGGCGATGTGCGAAGGGGGCACAAAGTCGAAGGTAAAGTTGGTGAACGGGCTTTGTCCGCCCCAGCGGGACGTGGCGTTGAGATTGTGCAGCAGCTTTTGCACCTGCTGCTTCACGGTGGCGTAATCCAGGCCGTCGTAGCGGACAAAGGGCGCGAGATAGGTGTCCACGTTGTTGAAGGCCTGGGCGCCGGCCCATTCGTTTTGCAGCGTCCCCAGGAAATTGACCATCTGGCCGCAGGCCGCGTCAAAATGCTTGGCCGGGGTGGAGGAACAACGGTCCCGGAGGTTGAATCCTTCCAGGAGCAGGTCGCGCAGGCTCCAGCCCGAGCAGTATCCGGCCAGGCCAAAGGACAGGTCGTGAATGTGGAAGTAGCCGTGGTTGTGGGCCATGCGTACTTCCTCGGGATATTTTTCCAGCACGTAACGGGCCTGCACCGCACCGGCCATGTGCAGGATCAGCCCCTGGAACGAGTGCACCATGTTGGAGTTTTCGTTCACGCGCCAGTCCACGTTGTCGAGGTAGCCTTCGGTGACGGCGGAAATGTCCAGAAAGGCCTGGTCCTGGCTGCGCAGTTCGCGGCGTTTCTCACGGTAGATGATGTAGCGTTCCGCCACTTTGTAGAGGCGCGCCTCCATGAGCACCTGCTGGACCATGTCCTGCACCTGCTCTTGTTCGGGCACATCCACGCCGTCGAGTTTTTTTTCCACCTTGCGGGCCAGCCGGTCCGCCAGGAGCGGATCCTTGATACCGCTGTTTTTGAGCGCTTTGAAGATGGCGTCGGCAATGCGCCTGGTGGACCAGGTCTCAATGCAACCGTCACGTTTGAGAATTTGTACCGGCATGAATCTCTCTTCAGGGAACAGCGCCTCGCGGAAAGCGGAAAACGCCGGACCATTGGCAGAGGACGGCGTTTGCTGTTCGTATGTTGTTCCGGTTGATGGTCGTCGGGGCGGAACCCCGCGAACGCCGGACAACGGCTTGGTATTGGTAAAACTCTGGCGGTCCGCCATGTCCGCGCATGGCAGGCGGCCGGATAAGCCCCGGGCAGGTCTTCTGGCTTTCCCGTCCGGCCCGGCCTTCCCGCAAAGGTATTGCAGTGGCGTTTCGGGCCGTGGCGTCATGGGATTACAGCGGCGGGACCGCTCCGGATTCGCACCGGATTCACTATCAAGGCCCATGGCCACCCGGGGGGCATCGTGCGAAAAAGAGACTAGCCCAAGGGCTAATTCACGGCAAGGGAGCAGAGCGGAATTTGTTTCCTGAACAGCATTTTCACAGGTCAAAAACCCGGAAAAGCAGTGAAAAAAAATCCGTATTTCCTGTGGGGAAAACACGCGTATCCCTCTGCGGGCCGGGAACCGGGAAAAATGCGCCCCGGTCCGCCCGGGGGCGGCGAACCGAGGCGCTGCATACGGCCGGGGACCGCGTTGGGATCAGAAACGCAGCCGCCATTCGGCCTTCATGCCGATGCCGGGAGCGTGCAGTTCCACGCCCCGCGAAGTGGCCAGATGGTTGCGGTAGCGTTCGTCGAACAGGTTGGTCACGGCCAGGGTCAAATCGTTGTGCAGTCCGGCGGTCTCAAAGCCGTATCCGCAGCGGGCGTCGAAAACGGCCCAGGAGTCGGTGCGCAGGGCATCGTCCGGCACCTGGTGCTGTTCTGCGGCCCAGCGGGATTCCAAGGCCCACCAGAGTCCGTTGTCCAGATCCTGGCGCAGGCCCACCAGTCCGCTGAGCGGCGCCACGAACCGCAGCCATTCTCCGGTATCTTCGTTGCGTCCTTCGGTCCAGGCAGCGTCCGCATAGGCCTGCCAGCCCGGGGCAAAGCGCCATTGCACCGAGCCTTCCAGCCCATGGATGCGCGCCTCGGCCGCGTTGGCCATGCGGTAGACGCCGGCGGTCTCCAGTTCACTGGTGACCAGGTCGTCCACCATGTTGAGGAACGCGGCCGCGGAAGCGCTCCACCGGGAGCCGGCGTAGTGCAGCCCCAATTCCGCGTACCGGGATTTTTCCGAGCGCAGCTCCGCGTTGCCGAGTTCACGGATGCCCGGTCCGATGTTGATGTCCTTATAGAGTTCAAGGATGTTCGGCGTGCGGTAGCTGGCGGCCACCAGTCCGGTGGCGGTCCAGCCCGGGGAAAAGGCCCAGGTCAACCCGGCGTGCGCGCCCCAGTCCATGTTTCTTCTGGTGCGTGCCGCCACATTGGGCGTCTGGTCGTTTTCAATGAGGACGCCGTCCAGCCTGCCGCCCAGGTTGAGCACCCAGTCGGGATCCAGGGTCCAGTCGTCCTCCACGAAGATTCCGCCCGAGAACATGTCCGTATCCGGGGTGGGTTTGTCGCGCAGCACGGCACCGGCCACGGTGTATCTGGCCCGCTTGGAGGTCATGTACCAGTTCCAGGCGTCCACGCCCGCCGTTAGCCGATGCGCTCCGAGATCCAGCACATTGCGCCAGTTCAGGGCAATGGTTTCGTGCTCGGCGTAGGGATCAACCTTGCGCATGGGACCGCCGGTGAAGTTGTCCACGCGCGGGTCGCGGGTGAGTAGTTGGTAGGAGATCTTCAACTCGGATTCGGTCAGGGTGCCTTGGGGATTTTGGTACCTGTGCCGCAGTTGGGCAAAGGTGCGGTCATTTTGTTCCAGGGTCACGTCCGCGTTGTCGGGCAGTGCCGCCGTGCCGGTGCCGGGGATGCCCACTTCGTCCGCCTCGGTGAACTGGTATTGGACCATGGTTTCATGCCGGTCGTTCCAGGCCAGGGCCGCGGCAATTTTGCCCTGCAGATCCGTGAAGCCGCTGTTGCGGATCACGTCGCCGCCTCCGCTGTAGGAGTCGTCGTGTTCCCGCCAGCCGCCCGAGGCATAGAACCATACGTTTTCGTCACCGTAGGTCAGGTTGGCATAGGTATCCGGGCCTTGCGGATTGGACGCCCAGCCCGCAGCGACCTCGCCGCCGAGTTGCGGTGTTTCCGAGTAGTCGCCCTGACGCGTGACGATGTTGACCACGCCGCCGGTGGAGCCGGTGCCGTAGAGGGTGCTGATCGGCCCCTTGAGCACTTCCACACGCTCCACGTCGTCGGGATTGACCAAACCGAGGCGGCCGTTGATGTCCGTGGTTACGTTCAGTCGGCAACCATCGATGAGCACCACCACCGAGTCGCGGGCCAGGCCGCGGATGACCACGTCCGCTCCCCAGGGGGAGTCCGTGGAGACGCCCACTCCGGGAACGCGGTCCAGGGCGTCGCCCACTCCGGTGGGCATGGTTTCCTCCAGCTCGCGCCGATCCACGACTCCGACCCCTCCGGGGGTGGCCGATACTGCGCCCGCATAGCCGCGCGCCGTGACCACCACCGGTTCCAGCGTCTGTTCCTTCGAAACATCGTCGGCCTCTTCCTGTGCGGCGTAGGCTGCTCCCGCCCCTGTCACGGGGCAGAGCAACACGCTCAGCAAAGGAATCAGCGCGACGGCTTTTCCGAGCATTCGCATTGAACCTCCTGCGCACGAAAACGCGATCTAAAGCATCAGCGACTTGACCCGTACCTGCGGCAGCATTCCCAGCCGCCCGGTCAGGGCACCCAGCTCATTGGTGGTGGCGTCGATGATCACGGAGATGACCGCGACCTGCCGTTCCCGATGGGGAACACCGGTGCGGGCAACAATGATCGAACCGAAATCGCTGAGGATTTCGTTCACCTTGCGGGCCATGTTCTGGCGGTCCGCAACGATGATGCCCACCACACCGAGCCGTCGTACCGTGGTATCCGGTTTCACGCCTCTACTCCTGATCTTTTCGTGTCTGATTCATGTTACAAAAAGTTAAAACATAACACGCTGAATATTCGTATACGGGTTTGCCATTCGAGTCAACACACTGAAGATACGTGGCTAAAAGTTTCATTCGGCGAAATATAAACCATCGCGGCATGGTGGACTTTTTCGAGCTGAATATGTATTTACAACAGAACATTTGAAAAAAAATAGCACGGAGTGTGTATGCCCATATCCTCGCCGCGTGCGCCGCAGAAACGGAGCACGCCGTCCATGTCCCTTGTCCTGGCAACGCCCCCCCGACCGTTTACCCATCGAGCTGGTCTGCTGCTCTTGGTCTTGCTGCTGGCGGGGATGACGGGAGCCGGAGCGTCCCCGGCCCAGGAGTTGCCCGGGGTGCTCGTGCAGCAGGGGGAACGGTATCTGGCCATGGGCAAATACAAAGCCGCTCTGGCACGGTACGCAAAGGTGCTGCAGTGCTGCCCGGATACCGCGGAGGCGGCCGAGGCCCATAACGACAGCGGCGTGGCCCTGTCGCGCCTGGGACGCGAGGCCGAGGCCGAGACGCACTATCTGGCCGCGCTGGAGATCAACCGCTATCCATTGGCCCTGTATAATCTGGCGCGGTTGTACGGCCGCCGGAGCCATGACGAACAGTATTCCACTGCGCAAAGGACGGTTGCCCGCAAGCGGGCGCAGGGGTTGTATGCCGAGTTTGCCCGGTGGCTTGAATCGGACGCGCCCAAGCCGCCCAGCGTGGATTACCAGCGCGAGGCACTATTGGAGGATGTGCGCCGGGCCTTGTCCGCACCAGTGGACACGCCGTAAACATGGGCCGTGCGGCCGGATGGGCCGAAGGCAGCGTGGGACTGATCGCGCCTCTGGCAGGCAGGCCAATGGGACGGTAACGCGGTTCGCGTTGGGGAGCGGATGGAGTTGCAACCCTCAGGTCAGAAGCGTCCTCGCCTCAGGTTGCCGGAGGTGTTCTATCGACGGAATCAGACCTTGAGCTGAACGCCCTTGGCCTTCAGAGCCTTCACTCCCGCGCTGCGATCATAGTAGTATGTATGCAGCAACTGGTGCGAAGTGTGTCCCAGCGGACCTTCGGAAAGGAAGCCTTCCTTGCCGTAGATCTTTTTGATCATGGGGTTGTCCTGGGATTTGCGGATTTTGTAGACCTTGGCGTCGGCCTCGTACACCGAGGACTGGCGCTGGCCCACGAAATCCAGAGCCGCAGCCCGGGACGGAGCAGGCACGAGCATACCGCCACCGATCATGGCGGCGGCAGCGGCCATACCGGCGGTCTTCAAGAAGCCTCTTCTGCTGATTGCCAAAACGCTGTCCATGTTCCTCCTCCTTTAGGCCAAGCGGTTGCTGTTGAAGCGGCGTTTCAGTCCGGCCATGAACCGTTTGCCGTTGGCGGCCATGCGGATGTCCGGATCCAGGGGCTGCCCGCCGCCGTTCACGCAGCCGCCGGGGCAGGTCATGATTTCGATAAAGTGGTGCGGAGACTTGCCCGCCTTGACTTCGTCGCAGAGTTTGGCCGCGTTTTCCAGACCGCTGGCAATGGCAACGTTGACCTTGCCGAAGTTGGGTACTTCCACGGACGCGGTGCGGATGCCTTCCTCGGTGCGCACGGCCTTGATGTCCGGGTTTGCCAGTTTTTTGCCGGAGAGCACCTCGTAGGCCAGGCGGAGGGCCGCTTCCATCACGCCGCCGCTCGTGCCGAAGATGGTGGCCGCGCCCGTGGATTCGCCGAGCACGGGGTCCGGCTTTTCGTCGGGCAGTTTGGCGAAGTTGATGCCCGCCTTTTTGATCAGGTAGGCCAGCTCCCGGGTTGTGATGGTGGCGTCGATGTCGCGGTGTCCGCTGGCGGCCAGCTCAGGGCGCAAGCCCTCATACTTTTTCGCAATGCAGGGCATGATGGACACGGTATACATCTTGGCCGGATCCACCTTGGCCTGCTGTGCGCCGTAGGTCTTGGCCAATGGGCCGAGCATGCCGATGGGCGATTTGCAGGTGGACAGGTTGGGGATCAGTTCGGGATAATAGGACTCCACGAACTTGACCCAGCCCGGACAACAGGACGTGAACTGCGGCAGAGGATGGTGCGGATCCGGGTGGGCCACCCGTTTGATCAGCTCGCTGCCTTCCTCCATGATGGTCACGTCGGCGGTGAACTCGTTATCCCAGATGAGATCGAAGCCGAGCTTGCGCAGGGCCGCGTGCATCTTGCCGCCGACATACGTTCCCGGGGGCATGCCGAAGGGTTCCCCCAGGGCGTAGCGCACGGCCGGGGCGGGCATGGAGACCACCACGGTGTCGGGATCCTCGATGGCGGCCAGCACGTCCTTCACAAAGGACACTTCCTCATAGATGGCCCCGAACGGGCAGTTCACCAGGCATTGGCCACAGTTGATGCAGGCCACGGGGTCCACCACGCCGTGGATGCCGTCCTCATTGACGGGTTGGATGGCTCCGGTTCCGCAGACCTCGGCACAGGTGCCGCAGGCTTCGCATTTGTCGGGATCCACCTGCACGAATGAAAACGAATCCGGATCCACGTTGCGCGGGGATTTGTCGTTCATCATCACATGTTCGATTTCCAGCATGGAATTCCTCCTCTCAAGTTATAAACGACCAAGTCATCGGGAAACACCTCCGTATTACTTTTTTTCGTTTTGTATTACTTTTGAAAAATTTTTTCAACATACGTGTTATCAAAAAAGTCCATGTCCGCACAAAGGCGGTATGCCGTGTCCCCCCTTGCTTCCCGGGCCGGAAGGAGGCAGATTGACGGCGGTCGTCAAACATTTTCCGCGTTGGACAGGAGCCATGTACGTCAGTCAGACCACACGTTTTGTCCACAACGTCCTTACCCCGGTGCTCACCCCCGGCGGTGTGGCCGTGGACGCCACCATGGGCAATGGACACGATACCTTGTTCCTGGCGCGTACTTTGGGACCGCAGGGCCGGGTCCACGCTTTTGACGTTCAGGAACGCGCCCTGGAGCGGACCCGTCGCTGCCTTGCAATGCATGGGCTGGCGGATCGGGCCGCCCTTTGGCTGGCCGGACACGAAACCATGGCCGAGCGGCTTCCGGCGGACCTGCATGGCCGGATACGGGCCGTAACCTTTAATTGCGGCTACCTGCCGGGTACCGTGCGCCATGGCGGACGCGGTCAGGACACGGACCAGGCCGTGATCACCCGGCCGGAAACCACCTGCCGTGCCGTGCGTGCGGCCCTGGATTGGCTGGCTCCCGGCGGCCTGGTTTCCCTGGTGCTCTACAGCGGGCATCCCGGCGGCCAGGAAGAAACCCGCGCCGTGGAGCAACTTTGTTCTGATCTGGATCTGGCGGCGGTCCATGCCCTGGGCTGCGCGCCTCTGAACCATCCCGCCCCCAAAACCCGCGTTATCTTTCTAGAAAAAAAGTAATTCCGCGTCCCGTTGGCGCTTCCTTGCGGAGAACGCATTCGGCAAGCGGCGTGCACTGTTTTGCATCATCTCCTTGCGGGAGTGATGGGTTTGTGGCATGATCGTATTGTTGATTTATGTTCTTTTGTGAATAAAAAAGAGGCGTTGCAGTGGGTATTACAGTCTGGATACGGCGTTTCCTCCTCTCTGGTATCTGCACATTATGCATTTGTGCTGTTGTTGCGGTTTTTTTGTCCTGTTCCACCGCGTCCGCCGCTCCCTCCGCCGAGGAAATGCAGCGCGCTCTGGATACGCATACAGGGTTCATGGAATCCCTGGAGATTCTCAATCCGCTGGATCAGGCCGCGTATCCGCCGGATTTCGCCCCGCCGCTCGTGGCCTGGGAACCGAGCGGTTTTGCTCAGGAACACTGGCTGGTACGCGTGGAGCTGAAGGATCGGTCCGTGCTGGCGGCCAGCGGGCAACCGTTCTGGCGTATGGACCAGGATACCTGGGACGCGGTGCGCGCCCTGGCCGTGAAACAGCCCGTGCGCATCCATGTGACCTCCTTTGACGGTGACCGGCCCGCGGCCCTGGGCGAGACCCGGCTGAGCGTGGCCCCGGACCCCTTTGACGCCCGGGTGCTGGTGCAGCGCATTCCCGTGCCGTTTCTCCACGCCCAGGATAATCCCGGTTTATCCCGCTGGCTGCTGGATGATCCCACCACCCTGGAGCCGCCCGTAACCGTGCTCAGTGAGATGCCCCATTGCGGCAACTGTCATACGGTCTCCGGCAACGGCAAGGTCTTTGGCATGGACATCGACCTGCATGGCGACAAGGGGGGCTACGCCCTCACCGACATGGATCGGGATTTGCGGCTCGGCCCGGACCAGTTCATTTCCTGGAGCCGGTACAAGCCGGACCAGCCGCGCCGGAGCATGGGGCTGTTCACCAAGCTGTCCACGGATGGCCGCTTCGCCGTGACCACGGTGAAGGAAAAAAGTTTCTTCATTCCCATCGACCACGTGACCTATTCCCAACTGTTTTTCCCCATCCGCGGGCATCTGGCCTATTATGACCGGCAGACCGGAACCATGGCCGCGCTGCCCGGCGCGGACCGCGAAGATCGCGTCCAGACCAGTCCGGCTCTGAGTCCGGACGGAAAATGGCTCGTGTTCGCGGGGGCGCCCTTGAACCAGGAGTTGTTGGATGCCATCGGCGACCGCAAGTTCCTGCCCGCGAACGGACGCTACATTGATGAACTGAATGATCTGTATCCGTATCAGTTCGATCTCTACCGCATGCCCTTTGACCAGGGCCGGGGCGGGGAGCCGCAACCCCTGGCCGGAGCATCGGCCAATGGCATGAGCAACTATTTCCCCCGGTATTCCCCGGACGGACGCTGGGTCGTGTATTGCCGCGCCCCCACCGGCCTGGTGCAGCAGCCCGACAGTGAATTGTGGATCGTTCCCGCCCAGGGCGGGCAGGCGCGCCGACTGGCCTGCAACACCGAGCCGTTCAACTCCTGGCACAGCTTTACGCCCAACGGCCGTTGGATCGTGTTCAGCGCCAAGCAGGTTTCCGTATTTACCCAGATTTACGCCGCGCATCTGGACGAGCAGGGCCGGGCCTCGCGTCCCGTGCTTTTGGACGCCCTGGCCGAACACGGCGCCGCGTTCATCATCCCCGAAGCCGTTCCCGCGGACATCCCGTTGCGGTCCATCCGCATCGACGTGCCCGCTCCGGATACAACGTCGTAACGCGTAACAAGATATTCCGAGAGGAGGCACCATGCACGAATCATTGTTGGTCAAAAGACGTTCCCGTGCGTCCTGGCGCGCTGTTGTGGCAGGCCTGGCGCTTTTGGCGGCGCTTTTGGCGCTGCCGTCCCTTTCCCTGGGCTACGGCGGCGGGGGCGGAGGCGGCAGCGGGGGGAGTCTGTTCGGCGCCACGGGAACCGGCTCACTGACGCCGGAACCGCTCCAGGGCATCGAGGGCATGCCCGTGACCCCGCCCAATGCCTTTGGTTCCATGGGCAGCGGCGAACCCGGATCCAGCGCGGCTTCCGGCCCGAAAAGTCCCAGCAAGCTCCAGTCCGCTGTTTCCGGATTCATTTCGGGTCAGCTCAAGAACAAGGCCATTGACGCGGTCACGGCTCTGCATCCCGGGATTGGTGCGGCGTTGAACGCGGCCGACAAAATCTACAGCGCCGGCAAGTTTGCCAGCAATGTGGCGGACAAGCTCGCCAAGGAGAAAAAATCCTATCAAAAGGCGGCGCTCGGCACCCTTGGATCCGGTCTGAAGGCACCGTCCCAGAGCACCCCCACGGTCGGCCCGTCTTCTGGAATCGGCGGAGTCGGTCCCGGCCCGCTGCACGATAACAATTTCCTGTGGTAGGAGGCCAAATCATGCGAATGCTGCGAAAAACGACGGTTTCGATTCTGGCCCTTGGCACGGTTTTGTTGCTTGCGACAGTGGCCCTTGCTCAGGCCCAGGACGCCAAGAAATGGCCCCAGGACGCCATGGACGTGACCATGGCCGTGGCGGACCGGCTTACGGGCGGGGACAGCTTCACGGACATCCGCTTTGCGCCGGAAACCCTCGGCACCATGGAAGGATTGCAGGACGGGTTCTACCATCCCTTCAATGAAGGTGTGGTGGCGCCGGCATTTTATCAGAACCATGGCACCGGCACCGAGTACAACGCGGATCTTGCCGGGTATCTCAACCTCCAGGACCAGTACGGCCGGTACGCGGGATTGCAGTTTCTGGCGAAGTATCATGTGATGGGCAAGCACATCATCGTGCGCGAGTGCATCGTCACGCTGGCATCACCGCCCACCATCCCCATTGAGGTCTATCTCGTACCCGCCACCGTGTTCGAGCAACAGTGTCAGGCTTCGGGTGCGAACAAGGACTGGGCGTCCTTTTACCAGTTCGTCAAATCCAATGCGTACAAGCCTGGCGATCCCGAGGAAAAGCAGGTGTATTATGTGGTCAGCTTCGTCATGAGCCGGCTGCCCGATGACGCCGGGTTCGAGCCGATCGTCAGCCAGAAGAAGAACGACCGCTTCCCCAAGGACAACATCGTGGCCGCCAAACAGGAGATCTTCTCCTACCAGGGCTGGCGCGGACACATCTTTGCGCTGAAGTTCAAGCCCGGGAGCCTGCGTGATCGGTTCTACATCAACTACTACTACACCCCCGGAGCCGGTATCCCGGAAGGCGACCGCGACCGTATTCTGGTGGGGCGTTACGACACCAACCAATAGCTTTTGAAAACCCGTCCCGGCGTCGATGCGCCGGGCATCACCAGGGCCGTGCCATGGGTGCGGCCCTTTTGCATGCCGCCCGGGAACGCCCCGGCTGTATCGGCGTTGGGAACGCCTTTGACGGATTTTCCCCCTGCGGGTACGATGAAAAGGATGACCTGCTGTCGGCGGATTGCTGCAAACGCGGTTGGCCGAGTTGTGCTGTATGCCCGGGCAGTGTCGGGCAAGGCGGTGGTGGGGGATCGGGTCGCTGTGTTACTCGCGGAAAAGTCAAGGGAGAGCAACGTGTTGCAACGAGCCGCCGTGAAGGTGAGCCTGAACGAGCCGAAAAAGAAGCTTTTGGATATGTTTGCGTACATGCGCAACTACGGCACCAGCGAGGTGCATCTTGTGCATGTGCGGACCCGCACGAACTTTCGGGAGCGGGAAAAGGCCGAACATGCCCTGGAAGAGCTGGGTACCGAGGTGAACGAACTGGGCATGGCCTCGGCGTTCAGCATCCGCAATGGCTATGCCCCCCGGGTCATGACCGAGGTGGCCGCCAAGGTGCGGGCCGATTACCTGGCCCTGTACTGGAAGCCCAAGGCGTTGTTGCGCCACGCCCTGCTGGGCAGCATTGACTCCGACATCCTGCGCATGAGCAACATGCCCGTGTTCATCTACAATCCCAAGCTGTTTCGTCCCGTGGTGGAACTGGAAAGCGTGCTCTATGCCACGGATTTTCGGTTCACGGACGCCGTGGCCATGCCCTATCTCAAGAGCAGCCGGTTCAAGGCGCGGATTCTCTATCTGCTGCATGTGGGCGAGCGCGCCCCGGATCCGGACACCGAGGCGGCCCGGCGGGAAAGCGCCCTGGAAAACCTGCGGCGATTGGCCGGGGAGTGCGCCCATGCCTATGACCATGTGGAGGTGATTGAAACGTTGGGATCCGTGCGCAGCCAGATCGTGCGGCAGGCCAAGGCCAAGAAGGTGGATCTGATCGTGGCGGGCAAATCCGACAAGCCCGGAACCATGAGCCGTCTGGTGGGTTCCACGGCCGAGGTGCTGCCCCACCGCGCTCATTGCAGCGTGTTCATCATTCCCAGTGTGTGCGGACTGCCCCGGGCCGACGAGGTCGAGGCGTCCGAGGTTCCGGCTCCCGGCCCGGAGAACGGCTCCGCGCCAACGGAGGCCGACCATGCCTAAGCTCAAGAACAACATTGTCTTTGCGGCCTCTCTGTGCATTGTGTTGCTGCTCATCGTGGTGGGCGCGATTTGGCCCGAGCAGCTGGATGCCTGGTCGTCCCGTCTGCATGCCGCCATTATCCGTGATTTCGGGTGGACCTACCTGCTGTTCGCGTTTTTATTCCTGGTGTTCAGCCTGTTCATGGCTTTCAGCCGGTTCGGCAACATCAAGTTGGGCCATGACCATGAAAAGCCCCGTTTTTCCTATTTTGCGTGGTTCAGCATGCTTTTTGCCGCGGGTATGGGCATTGGTCTGATTTTTTGGGGCGTGGCCGAACCCATGAGCCATTATCTCAATCCGCCGGGGTATGTGGCCAAGGCCTCGCCCGAGGCGGCCCGGTTTGCCATGCGCTACAGTTTTTTCCATTGGGGCGTGCATCCCTGGGCCATCTACATCGTCATGAGTCTTTCCATCGCCTATTTTTCGTTTCGCCGGGGCATGCCGCCGCTGATTTCCAGCTGCTTTTTCCCCATCCTGGGAGAGCGCATCCACGGACCCATCGGGTACGCCATCGACATCCTGGCCGTGTTCGCCACGGTATTCGGTATCGTCACCTCGCTGGGGCTTGGCGCCATGCAGATCAACAGCGGCCTGGCCTCGGTGCTGCCGTTTGAGGCCAGTTTCACCAGCACGCTGGTGATTATCGGCGTGGTCACGGTGTTGTTCATGATCTCCAGCATGACCGGGCTGGACCGGGGCATCAAGCTACTGAGCACGGCCAACGTGATGCTGGCCATCACCATTCTTTGCTTCATGCTCCTGGTGGGACCGACCACCACGATCATGAACGTGCTCTTGAGCACCTTTGCGGACTATGCCACCTCCCTCTTTTCCATGAGTCTTTCCACCAACCCGTTCCGGGGGCTGGAGTGGACCCAGAACTGGACCTTGTTTTATTGGGCCTGGTGGATTTCCTGGTCCCCGTTCGTGGGGCTGTTCGTGGCCAGTATTTCCCGCGGGCGCACCATACGCGAGTTCGTCACCGGCTGCCTGCTGGTACCCACGCTGCTGACCTTTGTCTGGTTCAGCGTGTTCGGTGGATCCGCGTTCCATCTGGAGTTGCAGGAGGGAGCGAACATCGCGGCAACTGTGGCGCAGGACGTGTCCACAGGGCTTTTTAAGCTCTATTCCTTTTATCCGCTGAGTTCGGTGCTGACCCTGCTCACCGTGCTGTTGCTGGTGGTCTTCTTTGTCACGTCGGCGGATTCGGCCACCTTTGTGCTCGGCATGATGACCTCGGGCGGACAACAGGATCCCCCGGCCGGGAAAAAGATCGTCTGGGGGCTGACGGTTTCGGTCACCGCCGCGATTTTGCTCTTTACGGGCGGGCTGGAGGGATTGCAGCGCATGGCCATTGCCGCGGCCCTGCCGTTCACCGGAATTATGCTTCTGCTGTGCTTCTGCCTCTTGCGCGGGGTGCGGTACGAATTGCGTCACGAGCGAAGCGGTCAGGATCAACCCGAAGACGGCGTTGATACCGACGAATAAAAGGTGTTGGTCCAGGGGCGGCGGGTACGCGGCAGGCGGGCGGGTGTGTCACGCAGTCCGTGCGCCCGTCAGGGAGTTTCGGCGGGCGGAGCGAGCAGCTCCAGCATTTTGGCGGCGTAGGCGTGATTGGCGCTGGTGCGCGGAATGTCCTTCAGGGCGGTGCGGGCCAGGTCGTGGTTCCCGATGCCCAGGGCGCAGATTGCGAGCTGGATTCGGACCTGATCAATATCGTCACGCCCGTTTGCCGAGGGTTGACCCGGTTGCCCCGTACATTCCAGATAGCGAAGGAACAGGTCGCAGGCACGCCTGTCCATGCCGTAGCGCATGCACAGTCGCGCCATGCGCAGGAGTCTTGCCCGCGAAAATTGTTGTTGCTGGGCCTGTTGCAATGCGTTGAGCGCCTTTTCCGGTCGCTGGGCTTCGTCGAAAAGGGCTGCCGCCCGATCCAGCCATTGCGTTTTTTGTTCCCCGGGGCGGTGCAGCAGCCGCATGGCGGCCTGGGCCGGAAGGCCGCCGTTGGCATACAGGCTATCCAGCTGGCGGCGCAGGGTCGCGGCCGAGACGGTATCTTCTGTTTCAGTGGAGGTTGTGGAGCGTTGCCGGAGCCGCAGGGCGGTTTCCAGGGCGGCCACCGCACGGGGCAGGCGTTGCCCGCGCCATTCTGCGTTGCCCAGGGCCAGCCAGAGGGAAAGGCGCTGGGGGGCGCGACGCAGGGCCGTCAACAGGGGGTGCAGCCCCTGAAGATGTTTGCCCGCTTTGGTGTGCAGATGGGCGTATAGTTCCAGCCACTCGGCATCCGGCTTGCCCACCAGATCCAGGGCGCGGGCAATGGTTCCAGCGGCTTTTTGGTCTCGTCCTCCAAGGCTCCAGGCCGTGGCCGCCTGTCGCAGCAGCTTGGGATCCGGGCTGGGCAGCAGGTCGCTGGCTGTTTCGAACAGGGCCGCGCTCTCGGTCCAGCGTTCCAGACCGTAGGCGGCCAGGGCCAGATTGCGGCAGGCTGCCGGGTCTTCGGGCAGACCGGTGCGGGCCGAGCGGAACGCGGCGTAGGCATCGGCCATTTCCCCTTCCATATACAGGGCATTGCCCAGCGCCAAGCAGAGTGTGGCGGTCAGGGCGCGGGATTCCTCGTGACGCGGGTCCGCTGTGGTCTCGTTTTCGGCGGCATCCCGAGCACATGGATCATATCCGTGGGCGGGCAGTCGCCCGGTGGTTTGCAGATGGGTCCGCAGCAGGGTCCGGGCCTTGTGGAATTCTCCGGCATCCAGCAACGCGCCTGCCTCTTGAAGACAGGCTCTGTCCTCCTTCGGGTCCGGCAGGGACCGTGTCGTGGGGGCGTGCGTATCAGCCCGGACGTTGGAAGCCCGGACAAACGGTCCGCAGAGTACGGCAAGGCTCAGAAGCAAAACCAGCCCCGCGGCCCCGCGTATGAAAGATGTTCGGGAAAACAGCGGCATGGGTCACTCCAGGCGAAAGTGGACAGGCAGGCGTACGCGGGTGGCCACGGCCGATCCTCCACGTTCCCCGGGGCGGAAGGTCCATTGCCGCACGGCGCGTATGGCGTGTTGGTCGAATACGCCCGGGGGGTTCGCCTCCAGCACGCGCACCCGGCTCACGCTACCATCGGCTTCCACCACGAATCCCAACAGCACGGTTCCGGTGCGTCCCTTGCGACGCGCCTCCGCAGGGTATTCCGGTTTGGTGCGGTGCAGGACGCGGGGGGCCGTGTCCACCTGACCAAGGGCAAAAGCCGGGCTTCCCGTGGGCGGGGCCGCTGGTCCGGGAGCGGCGGGAACGCTCAGGGAGGTGTCCAGGCGAGGGCCGGGCAGGGCTTGGGCAAAGGTTGGTACGTTCGGCATGGCCGCGGCGGACGTGGTGTCCGTGCTTTGTGGCGACGGAGGTTGCAGGCTGGGCAGATCGTAGGTTTCGGCTTCCGCGTGGATGGATTCCGGGGTGCGGTTCCACGGGGTTTGCTGGTCAAAGGTCAGGGGGGCGGCGCGCAGGGGTTCGGCTGTGGGGCGCGGCGTCTGCATGGCGGGCAGGGGCAGGGCCAGAAGCAGGGCAAAGGTGATGGCGGCGCCGCCAATCCAGGCCGGGGCGCGGCCGAGGGTTGTACGGGCCAGGGTGCGGGTAGCAGCGGTAAAAGCGTGGAGTGCGGCGGCCATGGCAAGCCTCGTCAGTACGGATTGCGGGCCGCGATGCCCACGTTTTCCGCACCGGCCAGACGGCATTGGTCGATGACGCGGATCACGGCATCAGTCCGGCTGCTGCGGTCCGCCACCACGAGTACGCCTCCCTCGGGCGAGCCGGCCAGAAATGCGGCCACGCGGGGCCGCACCGAGCGGATGTCCACGGGTTCGCCGTCCATGTGGATGGAGCCGTTTTCCGTGATGCCCACCTGGATGGTGGGCCGGTCCGCGGTCTGGGCGGTGTCGGCGCCGGGCCGTTCCACTTCCACGCCCGCGTCCCGCACAAAGGAGGATGTGACGATGAAAAAGATCAGGAGAATGAAGATCATGTCAATGAGCGGGGCCATATTGATATCCACGCCCCGGCCGCGTGACGAACGGACGTATCGGTAACAGCTCATGGCAGGTTCTCCGTTGATGTCGTTGGCCGGGCCATGGCACCGGCCAGGGCCGCGCAAAAGCGGTCCACCCTGTTGGCAAAGGTTTGGGCGCGGCGTCGCAGAAATTGTCCGGCAAAGAGCACGGGGATGGCCACCAATAGTCCGGTCTGGGTGCTGATCAGGGCTTCGGAAATGCCGCCGGACAGAGCGCGTGGATTGGCCGAACCCCAGGCGGCCAGGGCGTCGAAGGCCTCGATCATGCCCGTGACCGTACCGAGCAGGCCCAGGAGCGGGGCCACGGCCGCAAAGGTCAGGATCGTTCCGGTGCCGCGTCGCGCCTCGTCCTGAAATCCGTGGGCCAACCTGTGCAGCAGACGTTCATCCAGTCCGGTGTCGCCGGTGCGTCGTGCCAGGTATTGCCGGGTCAACGTCTCCTGCCAGCGTTCTTCCGGGGAGGCGGTCCGGGAGTCCGAAGTGGGGCAGTCGGATTTGGAGTGCTGGCGCAGCAGTGCGGCGATGACGTCCTCGCCGGGCCGTTCGCTCCGCCGCCAGCGGGCCAGTTGGCGCGCCTTGCACAGGACCAGGGTCCAGGCCCAGACCGAAAGGGCCAGCAAGGGCCAGATCATGGCTCCGCCGGATTCCACGTAGGCGGCCAGGCGCATGGCCTGTTCCATGGCGTGCTCGGCAAGGCCGTTCACGGTCGAGGCTCCCGGTGCAGGAGCGTGACGCTGAAGGCCACGCTCTTTTCCTCCATGTCTCCCACGATGCGGTCCACCCGGCGTTCCAGAAAATGATGCAGCAGCAGAATGGGAATGGCCACGCCAAGGCCGAGCTGCGTGGTGATCAGCGCTTCGGAAATGCCGCCGGACATGAGTTTGGGATCGCTGTTGCCGAACAGGGTCATCATGCCGAAGGTGTTGATCATGCCCGTGACCGTGCCGAGCAGCCCCAGAAGCGGCGCCACGGCGCCGAGCACGGACAGGGTGGGCAGAAAGCGCTCCAACCGGGGAACTTCCTTGAGTATGGCGTCATGAAAGACGTTTTCCAGCACGTCCTTGGGCGCACCGGCATGGTCCAGCCCCGCTTCCATGACGCGACAGGCGGGAGAGTCCCGCGATTCACGGCACAGGGCGCGGCACTCCTCGGCCTTGCCCGAAAGCAGCAGTTCCTCAAGCCGGGCAAGCGTCTGGGAGGAGGTCCGCCGCACCCGAAGCAGCAACCAGAGGCGTTCCAGCCCGATAAGCAGTCCGGCGGCGCCGGCGAACAAAATGGGCCAGACCAGGAAACCGCCCGATGTCAGCCGGGCGCTGAAGCCTTGATCGTCGGATTCGGCGGCGAACCAGACTCCCTCGGAAAGGTCAGGCACCACCGTGTCGACCAACAGGGCGGTATGGTCCGCGGAAGGCTGCTCTGCAAGATCCAGAGCCTGGGCAGCCGCCTGTTGTGCATCGCCGGGAAGCGCGGCTCGTGAGACAGACAATTCCCCGCCCGGGAGCAGCGATATTCCCCGAAGCTCGCCCTGGTCGCGGCAAAAGGCCGAGGTCTCGCCCATGCGTACCACCAGGGTCGATCGACGCGTTCCGTCCGAGGTCAGTACGGGAACCGTCTCAGCCTGCACAGCGCCTGTGTCCCGGATTTGGTCGAACAATGATTCACAAAGGCGGCGGATGTCGGTGAACGGGGGAAACCCTTCGCCGTCCAGCAGACTGCGACAGGTGCCGAGCCGCTCCGGGACAAGGGCCGCGGTCAGAGAGGTGAGAAACAGCGCTTCCGCATCACGGGCCGCGTTCAGAACCGAGGTCTCAATCTGCGCGAGATCCCGCTCTTGTTCGGCCAGCGCCTGCCGCGCCGTCCGCTCCTGTTCCCCCAGGGCCGCAAAGCGTTCCCGACGTTCCTGCAGTTGCTGTTCCTGACGGCGCACCTTTTGCCGCAACGCCTCCAGTTCGCCCCGCAGAGCGGTCCGCCGGGCCGCAAGCTGTTGTTCGGCCGAGTCCGTGTCGTTGCGGATTTCCCGGGCCAGGGCATCGAGTTCCCGGGCTTCGGAGGAAAGATCGGGTTGGGCGGCGGCCCGTGCTACCGGTTGCAGGCAGAGCAGACCCAGGCAAAAGAGGATTGCCGCGGTGCGAAAGGGGAGGGGGAAAATCGTGTGGCGGCTCATGAGGCGCCTCCGTTTTCCCGGACAGGTTCCACGCCCGCTTCTGCGGCGGGAGAAGCGGGAAGGGCCAGGGGCGAGGAAACCGTGGACCGTTCGGCCATGTCCAGGGCGCGGGTCAGTGCGGGGATGGTTTCCTCGGGCAGGGCATGCCAGCCGTCCGGGCCAAGGGCCAGCGCGGCTTGTCCGTCCCGGCGCAGAAAGTATTGGGCGAGTCGGCCCACGCGCAGAAAACGGCCCTGCAATTCGCCTTGTTCCGTGGAGACCACGGCGGACCCGGACGCGACGTCCTTGCCGTACCGTGCCTCCACGAGCAACGCTTCCAGCGTGCGGCGCAATTTTTCTCCCAGGCCGGTTTCGGGGGTGTCCAGGGTGGCGCGCAGTGTTTCAAGGCGTTGTTTCCGCTCCACGGGCAGAAAGGGCAGGTCCGATTGAACGGCCCGGGTCAGCCGCTGGACCAGTTCTTCGAGGTAGGGTTCCAGGTACAGCCGGATGGTTTCCGCTTCCTTTTGCCGCTCTTCCAGCAGGCGAAGGGAGCGCTCCCGCTCACGGATGTACGTCTCGAACTTGCGGTTTCGGTGCTCCAGCCAGAGCAGATATTGGGTCTTTTCCCGTCGTTCTTCCAGGAGCGCCCGTTGCTCTTCGGTCCAGGAGCGGGCCTGTTGTTGATCCAGGCTGGCCTGTTCCAGGGCGGCTGCGAGGTTTTCTGCGGCCTCGGGCAGGGTCGCGTCGTGAGCCGGGCTGGTGCTTGGAAAAACGGCAAGGAGCAAAAGGGGCGGCAGGACAAGGAGCAGACGCCTGAGCCGTGGGAAGGGCAAAGAGCTTCGACGTGGCATGTTCGGTTCCTGGTTGTTGGTCGTAACGTCGAGCCGGAGGGTTCCACAGCTTGCCGGGAAATACAAGCACTATTCCGTATTCCGTAACACACCGTGCGATTTTTGCTGCTGCTAGGATATCTCAAACTCGTTGGAATTTTTGAACCTGAACTTGCGAACGGGTTCTCTGGGCAGTAGAGGTGTCATGTGCGCACCTCTTTTTCTACTTTATCACGGGGATTTATGAAAAAATGGTGCAGCGTCCACGCATGGAATGCTGTTGCAACTATAAAAAAGTCGTGCTACTTGCTGCATCAATCACGCTGAACAATGACATCCCTTGCACCTTAAAGAAAAGCCCGCGTCGGGAATTGCGGCAGAAGTGGTTGCGATGAAAAAGAGGAAGTACTGGACGGGAGAGGGAGCGCCCCGCCGATGGAAAGGGCGCTGCGGAAGAAACGGGCTGGCGGCGCTCTGCTGCCTGATGCTGCTGCTGATCGCGGCTCCTGCGGCTCTGGCCGAGGAGGAGGGCGACGAGCTGCAACTGCCCGCAGTGGACGTTGTAGCCAAGTCCGTCATTGAAGGCAACGTGGTGGACGGTTTCGGCTCCACCACCACCGTGGTCAGCCGGGAACAGATCGAGGCGCTGAACGCCGTGGATCTGCCCGAGGCGCTGCGCCGTGTGCCGGGCGTGACCATTAGCCGCCACAACCATGTCGGCTCCTGGGGCGGCGGTGAAGGCGGGGCCGTGTTCATCCGGGGCATGGGTTCCAGCCGTCCCGGTTCGGAGATCAAAACCTACATCGACGGCGTACCCATGTACATGGGACCGTGGAACCATCCGCTCATGGATTTGTTGCCCGTGGACGCGGCCGAGTCCCTGGAAGTGGCCAAGGGACCGCAACCCCAGAAGTACGGCAACTCCCTTTCCGCAGTGAACATGCGGGTCAAACGGCATCGCGGCGACGGTTCCGCCACTTCCCTGCGCATGTATGCGGGCAGCTACGGCACCATGGGTGAATCCATCGAGCACGAGGGCGGCGACGAAGATTTCAACTACTACCTGGGGCAGGGCTATGTCCGGTCCGACGGGCATCGTAAGGACTCCTGGGGCAACAAGCTCGGATACTACGCCAACCTGGGGTTCGGCCTTTCCGACAATTGGGATCTGAGCGTGCTGGCGCTGGGAACCACCAACCGCAGTTCCGACCCCGGGCCGGACACTGCCGGCGGCGTGTCCGACGGCACCTACGGCACCAACGCCCAGTTGCTTTCGGCCACGCTTTCCCATGACCACGGCCTGTTTGACGGGGAATTCAAGTTCTTCGTGAACACGGGCGAGGGCAACTGGAAGGACCAGGCCGGTACGGATGACGATTGCCTGAACGACTTTACCTTTTACGGGGTTCGTTTGAAGGAGACCGCCCACCCCTGGCAGGGCGCGGACCTTACCGTGGGACTGGACGTGGACGCGTGGCAGAGCACGATCCACTTCACCTACGACAACAGAGCGGACCGCTACGTGAACCCTGACGATTATTACCTGACCATGCCGTATGTTTCGGCAAGCCAGCTCATTGGCGACCGTGAAGGCTGGTTCGCCCAGCCCTCCCTGGGCATGCGCTATTATGAGCACAACGAATACGACAGCGAAACCGCCCCGTTTGCCGGATTGGTGTTCGGCTACGCCGACACCGAGGCGCATGTGTCTGTTTCTCGCGGCGTGGTCTACCCCGGCCACGACGTGATCGCGGCCATCTGGGTGCCCTTCGGCGGCGCGGAAACGCTTGAAGCCGAAACCACGGACCACTTTGAAGCGGGCGTTTCCCAGCGCTTCGGGGATATGGCCACGGCCGACGTGACCTACTTCCATGACGACGGTCGCAACCGGTACGTCGTGAACGCCGGTGCCTGGTCCAACGTGGAAAAATACGACATCCACGGCTGGGAATTCACGCTGACGCTCACGCCCACGGACAACTTCTCCGTGTTCGCGGGGCTGACCACGCAGGAAACCACGCCCGACGACCTGCCCTACGCTCCGGCAACCACGCTGAGCGGCGGATTCACCTGGCGTTTCCTGGAAGACTTCACCCTGAACATGGACTGCGAGTACGTGGACGAAATGTACGCCATGAGCCAGGCCCGGGTGAACAATGCGGCCAACCTGCAGGAAGTGGACTCCCACTTCGTGACCAACGCCCGCGTGGGCTGGGACTTCGAGTCCGAGATCCTGGGCGGCGGCGAATTGTATCTGGCCGTGGAAAACCTGCTGGACGAAGAATATGCCTACAAGCCCAACTATCCCATGCCGGGCATCAACGGCACCATTGGTCTGAAGCTGAACTTCTGATCGTCCTGAACCGAATCGAAACAGAGGCGGCGCAATGCGCCGCCTCCATTGGAACACACCATGCCGGATCGCGAACTGTTGCTCACACCGCCCGAACCCGGGGCGCACCGACTGTATGAATTGCTGCACGGCGCTGCCCGAGGATACAAAGTCTTTATGGCGCTGCTTGCCGTGGCCGAAGCCGGACTTTTCGATCAGTCCCGGGAACCTCGCACCGTGGGGCAGTGGGCCGAGCTTCTTGGAAGCCGAACGGAACTGCTCGCTCCGGTGTGCGAACTGTTGGCGGAAAACGGCATTTTGGACCGGGACGGCGACAAGTATGCGCCCGCGCCATGGACCGCGTCCCTGCTGCACGGCGAGGATCCCCTGTGCCAGCGGCCCGTGCTGGAAAACGTGGCCGAAACTTGCGCCCTGTGGAGCCGGTTGCCCAAAGCGTTGGGTCAGGAACCGCTCGATCCCTGGCGGGAAGGGTTGTTCGGGGGGTGGTTCCTCCCGGCCCTGGCCGCGGAATCCCTGGTGGGCGAGGCCCAGCGCAGCGCAAAGCTGGTGGCCGCAATTCCCGGGTTCGACCAGGTTCGCAATATGGTGGACCTTGGCGGGGGCCATGCCCTGTACTCCCTGGCCCTGTGCGCCCGTTGTCCGGGGCTGCACGCCGAGGTCATGGACCTGGAGAGCGCCCGCGAACATGCGGAATCCTGGATTGACCGGCTGGGTCCGGCCTGTGCCGACGGTTCCGGGGTACGGTTCACCCCGGCGAATATTTTTGCCGATTCCCTGGGCCAGGACCGGGACGCGGTTCTGCTGTTCTATAATCCGGGCGGGAAAAATCCCGAACTGCTGGAACGCATTTACGCCTGTCTGCGCCCTGGGGGACTGTTCGTGAGCAAACACGCGTTCTATGCCCGGGACGAGGGATCCAAGGACGCGCTTTCGGACGTGGAATGGAACATGACCGCGTTTCCTGGCGTGCGCAAGGGACCGCATGTGTACAGTTTTGCCGGGGATCTCTGCCAGGAGGACTATTTTGATCTGCTGGGGCAGCGTTTTGAAATTCTGGCCGAGTACGGACCCGAGGACTTTGCCTCGCCCGATCTGGGCAAATTCGGGGATCGCCTCGATTCCCGGCTGGTGGTCTGCCGCAAACCTTTGGAGCAACAGGCATGAGTCGTAGTATCTTCCGTTTTCTCACGTTGACGCTCGGCGTCCTGCTCCTTTCAGCCTGGACACCCTCCCAGGCCATGGCCGGGGAACGGCCCTGCGCCCTGGCCGGAACCAGTACCGTGGCCGACATCCTTACGGACCTGGGCGGCGACCGGCTCCAGGTGCGCCTGCTCATTCCGGGCGGTTCCTGTCCGGGGCATTACGACCTGCGGCCCGGGGATCTGCGGTTTTTGGGTCAGGCCGACCTGTTGGTTCTGGAATATTTTCAAAAAGATATGCCCAACATGCGTAATTTGGTTCGGGCTGCGGCAAATCCCGAGCTGGAGTTGCTGAACCTGCCGGAAGAGACCTGCGCCCTGTTGCCCAAGGCTCAGGAACGGCTCACCCTGTTTTTGGCGGATCGGCTCGCTTCGCGTTGGCCAGGGGAGGCAACCGCGATTCGCGGCGCTGCCGACCGGCGCATTGAACGGATTCGGGCTGTGGGTGATCGGGAGCAGCGTCGCCTGGCCGCGCTGGGCCTGCATCCAGGAAAAGCCGCTGCCGATGCTCCGGCCGTGCTCTGTTCCGCCCTGCAGGAGCCGCTGGCGGACTGGGCTGGATTGCGTGTGGTCGGAACCTATGGCCGACCCGAGGATTTGACCCCGGAATGTTTTGAACGCCTGTTGAATCTGGGCCGGGAACACCGGGTCCGGGCCGTGTTGGACAACATTCAAAGCGGTCCTGGAGCCGGGCGGGGGCTGGCCGAATCCCTGGGCGCGGGCCGGGCCGACCTGAGTTCATTTCCGGGCGGCGTTCCTGGCGAGGATCAATGGGAAGCCGTGTTCACGGGCAATATCGACCGGATGATCCGGGCATTGCAACACAACGGCGAATAGAATCATGCTGGTCCGTCAAGCGGGCCGGACACCACACACGGGAGTGGCCATGCGGCATGTGCAGCCAGGCGGCGGAAGCGTTGCCGAAGTAGGGGAGGATTCCCCGGTTTTGATTTTGGAGGACGTGGCTGCCGCCTACGGGCGACATGTGGCCATGCGTGGGGTGAGCCTCCGTCTGCGGCGTGGTGAATTTCTCGGTGTGATTGGTCCGAACGGCGCGGGTAAGACCACCCTTCTGACCGTGCTGAACGGACTTGGCCGCATTGTGGCCGGGCGGGTCGAGGTGCTCGGAATTCCCGTGACCGGGCGCACGGCCCGCCATTTGCGCCGCCGCATCGGGTACGTGGCCCAGTTGCAGGAATTTGACCCGCTTCTGCCCATGACCGTGACCGAGAGCGTGCTCACGGGATGCTACGGACGGCTTGGGCTGCTGCGGCGTGTACCGGCTTCGGAGCGGCGCAAGGCCGAGGAATTTATGCAGTTGGTGGGGCTTTCGGGTTTGGAGCATCGTCCCCTCGGCCATCTTTCGGGCGGGGAACGGCAACGGGCCGCCATTGCCCGCGCCCTGCTCCAGCGGCCGGAGATCCTGCTGCTCGACGAACCCACGGCCTCCCTGGACTGGCAGGCCCAGCGGGGCATTCTCGAATTGATCCGTACCGTGCACGAGCGGTTCGGTCTCACCAGCCTGATCGTCACCCATGATCTGAACACCCTGCCCGACGTGTGCACGCGCATCGCCAGCATGAAGGACGGGCGGCTCGTGCGTGTGGATACGCCCCGGGCCATGGCGGACCCGGAAATGCTCAGTGAGCTGTACGGAACACGTATCCGCGTGATCGAGGACGGCGGCCGCACGCACCTGGTGTACTGAGCCGGATCAAACAGGGAGGACGGGCATGGACTGGGGATTTTTGAGTTACGGATTTATGCAGAAGGCATATCTGGCCGGGCTGCTGGGCGGCGCTTCCTGCGCGGTCACCGGAGTGCTGGTGGTCACCATGCGTATTACGGCCATCGGTACATGCATGGCCCACGCCGCGTTTGCCGGCGCCTTGCTGGGCATTCTGCTCGGCGTGGACTGGCTGCCCCTGGCCTTTGGCTTCAGCATTGCCGCGGCCGGACTGATCGGTCCATTGTCCGACCGTGCGGATTTTGCCCCGGAAACCGTGGTGGGCATCGTGTTTTCCGCCATGCTCGGGCTGGCTTTTTTGTTCCTCGGGCTGATGACCGGGGCGCGCACCAGCGCCCTGAACCTTTTTTGGGGCAGCATCCTTACGGTGGAACGGATGGATCTGGCGCTCATGGGCGTGGTCTGTGGCCTGCTGCTGACAGGGCTGGTGCTGTTTTTCAAGGAGGTCCGGGCTGTGCTCTGCCATCGGAGCGCGGCGTTGGCCGTGGGCATTCCCGCCACAGCGGTCTATTACGTCATGCTGATCTGCACGGGCCTGACCGTGACCGCTTCGCTCCGCAGCATCGGCGGGCTGTTGATCTACAGTCTGGTCATCAATCCGGCGGCGGCCGCCTATCAGCTCTCCTACGATCTTAAACGCATCTTTGTGCTGGCCGCGCTGTTCGGGGTGGCCTCCTGCTGGATCGGGCTGACCTGTTCCTATTGGCTGGACGTGCCGTCCGGCGCGGTCATCGTGCTGGTCTCCACGGTGCTGTTCATTCTGGCCACGCTGTTTTCTCCGAAAAAACGTTCGTTGTCCCGCCGGGAACGACTGGAAATCGGATATTCCGGGCGGATCGGCGCGCCCGCGCAAGAGAAGTGAGGAACCCGTGTACGAAAGCAAGATCAAGTTTTTTGATGCTCAGGCCAGGGCGCCGTGGGCGGACGCTCCCTACGGGGAGGACGAGGAAGGCAAGCTGGAGCGGCTGCTTGCGTTGTTGCCGCCGGGCCGGGGGCATGACCTCCTGGAGCCGGGATGCGGCACCGGGCGGCTGACCGAACGGCTGGCCCAAACCGTTGGACCAAAGGGGTCGGTCACGGCGCTGGACATCAGCCCGCGTATGGTGGAATCGGCCCGAACCCGGCTGACGGGGATGGACAACGCGGAGGTGCTGGTCGCGGACCTGGAGCGTTGCGTGTTGCCGAAGCGGGCCTACGATGCCGTTGTCTGCCATCAGGTTTTTCCGCATTTCAATGATCCGGCCCGGGCGCTGGAGCGCATCAGCAAACTGCTCAAGCCGCGCGGACGGGTCATCGTTTCCCACTTCATCGGCCGCGACGAGGTCAACGATGTCCACCGCAAGGCCGGGACTGCCGTTGAAAACGACCTCTTGCCCGACGCCGAGGGCATGCACGCCATGTTCGAGACCGTGGGGTTCTCCATCGCCGTATTGGAGGATCTGCCGGGGCTGTACCTGCTTTCCGCGTCCCGCGCCTGACAGGTTGGGCGCGGCTTCGGGAGGACGCCCCATGGACAAAAAGGCCGTGTTGTGCGTATGCACGGAAGCATGACTGACGCGGAACTTGAACGTTGTGTGGGATGCGGCTCCCGCGAGAACCTCGGCCTGGGCGTGTATTATTACGGCAAACAGCTTTCCGTGCAGGAACGCATGGAAGGTTCCTGTTGCCGCACAAAACAGACCACCACCGCTTATGAAATCGTAGGACGCGGAAGCGATCCGGTGTGCCCCCGGTGCGTTGCATTGCGCCGGTTGCGGCATGCCGCGTGGATTGTTCCCGTGCTTGCCATGGGCGGGTTTGCACTGGCGTTTCCGCAGTGGATTCCCCCGCACGGACCGCTTCGGCTGGCTTTTTTCGGCACCATGGCCCTGCTGCTGTTCCCGGCCTGGATATGGGGCCGCCGCGCCGTGTATCCGGCGGACCTGCTGCGGGATGAAGTTGCCGCGGCCCGCGCCCGTAAGCGCATGCGTGGCAAGGCCGAGTATGAACGCGAAAATCGGGGCGTGATCCAGGGGGGACTCGGCACGGACCGGGAATGGAGCTGCTCCACACCCATGCGCGACTATGTGTTTTTCACGCGTGCGCAGTACCGCCGCATGGGGGGCGCGGACCGTCCCTCCAAAAAATGACGGACGAATCCCCCAGGCCGCTTGGGGGATGCGGAAAGGAACTTCGCGCCGGGAGGTGCGCGTCTTTCCTGTTCACAACCTCGCGAGGGCGCATACGCCATGAACGAGAACATGACCATCCGCACCTTGCTTGTGGATGATGAACCTCCAGCCCGGGACGAACTGGCATATCTGCTTGCCAGCTTTCCGGATTTGGAACTTTCCGAGGCGCCCAATGCCTCTGGTGCGTTGCGGGCCATCCGTGAGGACGCGCCGGATTTGGTTTTCCTGGATATTCAAATGCCCGGACGGGACGGGTTCTACGTGCTCCGGGAATCGTTGCGTATGCCTCGACCGCCGCTATTCGTGTTCGTCACTGCCTACAATGCGTACGCGGTACGGGCGTTTGAGGAAAACGCGGTGGACTATCTGCTCAAGCCCGTGACCCTGGACCGGCTGCACAAAAGCGTGGAGCGGGTGCGTGGCCTGTTGCGCGGGCGGGCGGATGCGGCTCCTCCACAGCAGCCCGGTGTGGCGGGGCTGGCCCGGACCACGATTCCGGGCGGACTGGTGCGGCTCACCGTGGAGACCGGCGGGCGGATCCAGCTGGTGGACGCGTCCGAGGTGACCCATTGCGAACGGCATGACAAGCGTATTCTGGTGCATACCGGCCGGGACAGCTATCCCTGCCACGGTCCCACCACCTTGGATGAGCTGGAGGATCGGCTGCACGGCCTGTCCTTTTTCCGTGCCAATCGAGGCACCGTGGTCAACCTTGAGCGGGTGCGCGAATTTTCCCCCTGGACCGCGGGCAAATATTGTCTGGTGCTGGACGACGATGCCGGGACCGAGGTGACCCTCAGTCGGGGACGTGTCCGGGACTTCAAGCAACGTCTGGGCATTCTCTGATTCTTTGGCCGGAGTCGTGGCAACGTGACCTATCACATCCTCAATCTGCTGCTGACCCTGATCGAGCGATTCGGCGCCATGCTGGCCATGGGCCTGTTCGTGCTGTCGCTTACGCCCGTGGGCAGGCTGGGGGTCATTCGCAAGCCCGAGCCGCGGTACCGATTGCTGCTGGCCCTGATCTTCGGCTGTTTCGGCATCCTTGGCACGTATGGCGGGGACGTGGTGTTCGAGTCCTACGCCAACCTGCGCGGGGTCTCGGTGATCACGGCCGGACTGCTGGGCGGACCCAGCGTGGGCTTCGGGGCCGGGCTGATTGCCGGGGGACACCGTTACCTTATCGATCCGGGCGGATTCAGCTCTCTTCCCTGCGGATTGGCCACGTTTTTGGAGGGCTGTTTTGCCGGTTGGGTACACCGCCGCTTGCGCGGCAACAGCCTGAACTGGCGCGTGGCTCTTTGGGTCGGACTGGTGGGGGAGACCGTGCACCAGCTCATGGTCCTGACCATGGCCAAACCTTTTGAACAGGCGTTGGAACTGGTCAAGGTCATCACCATTCCCATGATCACGGTGAATACCTTCGGGGCCGTGCTTTTCGTGCAATCTCTGCACATGCTTTTCGAGTACCGCAGCCGCCGGGATTCCAGCCGCATTCATCAGATTCTGGACATCGCCAACAAGACCGTGGGGCATCTGCGCTCCGGCCTGAACCGGGATTCGGCCCGGGCCACGGCATCCATTATCTGGGAACGGGTACCCGTGGCCGCCGTGGACATCGCGGACACCACCAAGGTGCTGGCCCATATCGGGGCGGGCGACGATCATCATGAAATCGGCAAGGGATTGCGAACCCAGGCCACACGCAAGGTCTTGCGTACCGGGGTTCCCATGTTCCTGCGCAACCGGGAGGCCATCGGCTGCGACGTACCCCATTGTCCACTCAGTTCCGCAGTGATCGTACCCATGCGCAAGGGCGGGCGCATTGTGGGCGCGCTCAAACTTTACGGCACCGAGGACGTGCGCCTGGACGAGGTGCATTTCGAATTGGCCAAGGGGCTGGCCGATCTGTTTTCCACCCAGCTGGAGCTGGAGGATATTCAGATCAAGAATCAGCTATTGGCCCGGGCCGAGATTCGGCGGCTTCAGGCCCAGATCAACCCCCATTTTTTGTTCAACGCCCTGAACACCATTGGCTCATTTTGCCGCACCAAGCCGGAGCGCGCCCGTTCGCTGCTGTCGGAGCTGGCATTGTTTATGCGCCGCAACCTGGCCTCGGACGGCAGCTTTGCCCCACTTGAATCCGAGCTGGAACAGGTGCGCTCCTATCTGGAGATCGAAAAGGCCCGATTCGGCGAGCGTATTCAAAGCGAAGTGCGCGTGCAGCCCGGGCTGGAGGACTGCATCATTCCTGCGCTGATCATTCAGCCCCTGGTGGAAAACGGGGTCAAGCACGGTATTCTGGGCCGGGAGCAGGGCGGTGTGGTGCGTTTGGACATCACTGGAGAGAACGGGTTGGTGCGCGTGCAGGTGGAGGACGACGGCGTGGGCATGACCGGGGCGCATGTGCGTTCCCTGCTGGAAGGCGAGGGCGAATACGCCGGGGACGACCATATCGGTGTGCGCAACTGCAAGAACCGTCTGGAGCAGATGTTCGGGCCGGAGCATTCCCTGCGCATCGACAGTCTGCCCGGCCGGGGAACCACGGTAAGCTTTACGGTGCCGCGCCGGTCCGTAAACTGAGTGCGGCCTCCCGGCTTGTTCGCCAGCACCGGCGTGTTCTCCGATTCAGATCTATCCGGTCCGTGCCCGGGCTGGACAATTCCACAGAAATATGGGTTAGTATATTTGAAACACATACTCTTTTGAAGCGAAGGGCGGAGCATGGAGTCAGGGGCCATAGGAAGCAGGCGAAAGACGGGGCTGTTGCGTTCGCCGCGGCGGAAGGCTGCTGTGGCGGCCCTGGTGGTGGCGGCCCTGGTGGGGACGTTGCTGCATGGTTTGGAGCAGCGTTATCGCGGATATCTTTTGGAACAGAATCGCGCCGAGGTCCGGGAGCAGCTCGACCGTTACAGCATTGCCCTGGCCAATGCCGTGAACCGCCGTCTTTCCCTGTTGCAGGGGCTTAAGGTCTTCACTGAAACCGCGGTACAGCGGGGTGAGGCCATGCGGATCCTTGAAGAATCCTTTAATCTTTTTGCCTCGGGGCTGCACTCCTCTGCCTCGGGAGTCCGGAATTTCATTGTGGCGCCCGGTGGGGTGAACACGTTTGTCTACCCGCTGGAGCGCAACCGCAAGGCCGTGGGCCACAACCTCCTTGAGGACAAGCGCCCCCAGGTGCGAAAGGATGTGCGGCGGGCCATGGAAACCGGGCATGTGGCGTTGAGCGGTCCGTATGAACTGCGTCAGGGCGGACTGGGGCTTGTGGCCCGTATTGCCGTGTTTGATGGTGCGACATTCTGGGGGCTGGCCACCATGGTGGTGGATGTGCCGCCCGTGTTTCGGGAAGCAGGCATTGCCTCGGACATGGATCAGATGCATCTGGCCCTTGTGGATGTGGGGGGCAACGTCTTTTACGGGCGGCCCGAGGTGCTGGAGTCGGACCCGGAAACCGTGGACGTGCTGCTTCCCGAAGGAGTCTGGCACCTGGCCATGGTTCCGAAGGACGGCTGGCGTTCACTGATTTCACTCTCCATTCGTGCTTTTCGGACACTTGCCGTGCTCGTGTTGTTCCTCAGCGGGGTTGTGGCGTACCTGCTGGCCTATCGGCAGAGCACGCTGCAACGCGATGTGGGGCGGCGGACCGAGGAACTGGGCCGCACCGTGGAGCGTCTGCACGCGGAGAATTCCAGACGCCGCAAGGTGGAGCATGCCTTGGAGCGGGCCAAGACCGCAGCGGAACAGGCAAATCAGACCAAGTCGGAATTTCTTGCCCGCATGAGCCATGAAATCCGTACGCCGCTCAACGGGGTCATGGGCATGCAGCAGTTGCTCCAAACCACGGATTTGAATCCGGAGCAGGCCGAATATGTGGACCATGCGCAACGGGCCGCCAAGCGGCTGATGACGCTTTTGAACGATATCCTTGATTTGTCCCGTGTGGAGGCGGGACGGCTGGAGCTGGCGGACCAGGTTTTCCAGCCCCGCGAGGTGTTGCAGCAGGTGGAGCACCTTTTTGCTCCGGCCTGCCGCGAAAAGGGCGTGGCCCTGGTGCTGCGAGCGGACAGGGCGCTTCCGCAATTTTTACGCGGCGATGCCCTGCGCTTGCAGCAAATTTGCAATAATCTGCTCAGCAATGCCGTGAAGTTTACGGACGCCGGGAGCGTGGAAGTGGATGTCGGACGGCTTCCCGGGCCTTCCAGCGACAAGATCCGCATGCTCTTTTGCGTTGCGGACACGGGGCGCGGCATTGAGGAATCAGCCCTGGACACCCTTTTCAATCCTTTTGTGCAGAGCCGTCCAGGTGACGCGGCCGTGGGGCGTGGGGCCGGATTGGGGCTGTCCATTGTGCGGCGTCTTGTGGAGGCCATGGGCGGTGGTGTCAGCGTCACCAGCGAAGTCGGACAGGGAACCTGCTTTTGCTTCAGTCTGCCTGTCTCTTTGGTCCGTGAGGAGGAACGGAAAGAGGCCTCACCGTCGTGAGCCGCGACGGGCGGTTGTTCCCGAACGGATGCACATGCTACGGGATGCGGGATCGCAAGATGCGATAACGGTGCGGCCGCGCCCAGCAGTATTCCACCCTGTTGCACGGCTGCATTTCAAGCTGTCGTATCGACCATTCGTTCCGCAAAAATGCAATTTCTCCACTTCATATTGAATGATGCTCGGGATCATGCATAGATCGTGGGCAACATCCGGACCGGGAGGGGCGGCCAGCCCGCATGGCGGCCGCGGGTCCGGACGCAATGCAAAACCAAAGTGGAGGGACGTGTATGGACGCCTTGTTCATGATGCTGATCGCATTTTTTGGCTATCTGATCATGTACCGGCTCTATGGTCGGTACATTGGGAAAAAGATTTTCGCCCTTTCCGGCGACACCAAAGCCCCGTCCGTGGAATTTGAGGACGGCTACGACTTCGTACCAACGAAAAAAGAAATCATCTTCGGTCACCATTTTACGTCCATCGCGGGTACCGGTCCCATCGTGGGTCCGGCCATCGCGGTCATTTGGGGCTGGCTGCCGGCCATGATCTGGATCTTCTTCGGCAGCATCATCATGGGTGCGGTGCACGACTTCGGCGCGCTGATCCTGTCCATGCGCAACCAGGGCAAGTCCGTATCCGAATTCACGGCCAAGTACATCAGCCCGCGCACCAAGATTTTCTTCTTTGTGGTGGTCTTCCTTGATCTGCTGATCATCACCGCCATCTTCGGTCTGGTCATTGCCGTGATCTTCCACATGTACCCCGCGTCCGTGCTCCCGGTGTGGCTGGAAGTGCCCATCGCCATGGGTCTCGGCTACATGATCTACAAGAAGGGCGTGAACAGCCTGACCTGGTCCATCGGCGCACTGATTCTCATGTACGTCACGGTGGTCATCGGCACCTACGTGCCCATTGACCTGCCCACCATCGGTGGCATGCCCGCCACCGGAACCTGGACCCTGGTGCTGCTGGCCTACGCCTTTATCGCCTCGACCCTGCCCGTGACCCTGCTGCTCCAGCCGCGTGACTTCATCAACTCCCACCAGCTGGTGGTGGCCCTGGCCCTTATGGTCGTGGGCGTGTTTGCGGCTTCGTTCAGCTCCGGCGGTCTGGAAATGGTAGCCCCGGCGGTGCAGGCGCATCCGGACGGCGCTCCGTCCATGATCCCGTTCCTGTTTATCACCATCGCCTGCGGCGCCATCTCCGGCTTCCACTCCCTGGTTTCCTCCGGCACCACCTCCAAGCAGGTGCGTAGTGAAGAGGACTCCCTGTTCGTGGGATACGGCGGCATGCTCACCGAAGCGACCCTCTCCACCCTGGTCATCGTGGCCGTGGCCGCGGGCATCGGCCTGGGCTACACCACCAAGGACGGCGCGGCCCTCACCGGTCTGGCCGCCTGGACCACGCACTACTCCTCCTGGGCCGCGGCCGCTGGTCTCGGTTCCAAGGTGGCGGCCTTTGTGGTCGGCGCTGCCAACATGATCGAAACCATTGGCCTGCCGCATAACGTGGCCCTGGCCATCATGGGCGTGTTCGTGGCTTCCTTCGCCGGAACCACCATGGATACGGCCACCCGCATCGAGCGGTACGCGCTGACCGAGCTGTTCAGCTCCACACCGCTCAGCGGCCTGTTCAACAACAAGTTCTTCTCCACTGCCGTGGCCGTGTTCCTGGCCGGTTGCCTGGCCTTCAGCTCCGGTGCCAACGGCAAGGGCGCTCTGGCGCTGTGGCCCCTGTTCGGTTGCGTGAACCAGATTCTCGCGGCCCTGGTGCTCACCACGGTCACCGTGTACCTGAAGCGGCGCGGCGGCCTGGCCTGGCTCATCTCCGGTCTTCCGGCCCTGTTCCTGGCCTCCATGACCATCTGGGCCATCTTCATCAACCAGGGCATCTACGCGGCCAAGGACAACATGCTGCTGATGACCTTGAACATGCTGGTGCTCGGCGTGTCCATCTGGGTCATCCTTGAGGGATTGGTCCGGTTCTTCAAGACCGATGGCTCTGAAGCCATGCGCGACGCCGGCTAGCGGTCCGTACAACGAAACATCCTGTCCCCGGCCGGGTTTGTCCCGGCCGGGGCTTGAATGAAGGAAAGAGCATGCCCCAGACTGTCGATACCCGAGTGGAGCTTTTGGAACAGCTGCGGGGGAATCTGCTCCGCCATTACTTCGTCTTGCTGGTTCCTGCCGCGGCCCTGGCCCTGCTGGGGTTGGTGCTGCGTTTCTTTCAGGCCCAGCCCGTGGACATGATTCCTTTGGATGTGGCCGGCCCTGCGGTGTTGATCGTTGCCGTGGTCCTGGCGCTGGCTTCTCCCTTGTGGATGCGTGTGCGTTTCGTGGGGCGCGTGGCCGAAGCCCGCAGCGTGGATACGCCGGATTTTCTGGCGTTCGAGAAAAATTTGCTGAACACGGCCCTGCCCGCCACCTGGGTCGCGGCCTTGGGCTACCTGCTTGGGGTGAGCCTGTTTCATTTTGCCGGAGCCACCCTGGCCGCGCTCTATGCGGCCTACTATTATTTCCCGTCGCGGGAGCGCGTCACGCACGAGATGCGCCTGTTCCGCGTGGGGCGGGAGTCCGCATGAACGACCTGTTGCGAAATCTGCTGGACAAGCTCCGCCGGGGCTGGAAGCTGGCCGAGGAGGTCCATCGCCACCAGGCCACGGATCGGCTGGAGTGGGAGACCCGGGAACTGGAAAACATCTTCAGCCTGTTGGTGCTGGGATCCTTTGTGGGCATTCAGGCGCCGCCCATGTATATTTCTTTGGAATTGCTGCCCGAAATGGAAAAAGAATTGACGCTCATGGCGAACCGGGCTTGTACGGCCCAGGATCCGCTGGCGGATTTGTTTTCCATGTTTGACGTGCTCTGACAGGCGGCCCGCGGTGATCATGTCGTGGATCAGGGAGTGAACCGATTATGCAACGCTATTATTTTCATGCTGGAAAGGGAGGGGTGGGCAAATCCACCACATCGTCGCTCACGGCCATGCAGCTGGCCCGGTCCGGACGCGAGGTGCTCCTGGTTTCTCTGGACCCGGCCCACAACCAGTCCGACATTTTCGATATGGAATTCGGGGCCAAGCCCATTGCCGTGGCCGACCGGCTGCGCGTGGCCCAGGCCGACATTGACGATTGGATTCGGGAGTACCTGCGCGGCATTGAGGATCAGGTGCGCCGCACCTACACCTATCACGCGGCCTTCAACCTTGGCGACCGCCTGAATGTGATCAAGCATTCCCCCGGCCTGGAAGAATACGCCTTGCTCCTGGCCTTCAAGCATTACCGCGATAAAAATCCCGGGCCGGACATCATCGTCTACGACATGCCGCCCACGGCCCTGACCATGAAATTTTTCAACCTGCCCGCTCTTTCCCTGGTCTGGCTGGAACAGCTCCTGGCTCTGCGCAAGGAGATCATGGAGAAAAAGAAGATCATCACCAAGATTCACATGGGCGCGTGTGAGATCGAATGTGACAAGATCAGCTCCCGGCTGGACAAACAGCGTGTGTTTTTTACGGAGCTGCGTGATTTGTTCCGCAGCGGGGAGCGTTGCCATATCCACCTGGTGGTCAACCCGGACCGGCTTTCCTTTGCCGAGGCCGGACGCATCTGCACCAGCCTGGACGAGATGGAGATCCCCCTTGCCGGCGTGCTCATGAACAAGGTCACGCCGGAAAGCGTCTGGGACGAAGGGCACGACATCTTCCGCCGCACGACAGTGCATCCCCTGGCCCTCTCCAGCGAGCCGCTCATCGGCCTGGACGTGTTGAACGGGTACCTGGACACCCACCAGGACGACTTCGGCTTTGCCGAGTCCGACAATGGATAGCGCAGGCGCGACCGGGAGCCTGCTTTCCCAGGGGGTGTCTTTGTCGGGCCGTTGTCCGGGATCGTTTCTGCGCATGTCCGTTTCTCCTTGGAAGGCGCTGCGGACGTCCGCTCTTTCGCTTTTGTCCGCAACCTGATAGAGCAATCAAGGAAGTGTATGGGCCGCATCCTCGCGGCGGCCCGAACTCACGGAGCGGACATGGCAATAGGAAAGGGACGGCCCGGAAGATTCTGGGGACTGATGTGCGTCGTATTGATGCTGCTGCCGGGTGTGGCACAGGGTCAGGACGATTTCCCCCTGCGTCCGTTTTATCCCGCCGTGTCCGTGGTGGATTCCGAAACCCTGCTGAAAATATATCCCCGCGCCGTGATCGTGGATGTGCGTTCCGAGTTTGAATACGAGGTGGCGCGCATCAACAAAGCCGTGAACGCGCCCATCGCCCATGGCCGTCCCCTGGCCGTGGTGGAACGCATCCGCGCCCGCGACGCATCCTCGCCATTGGTGTTCTATTGCAATGATCCGGCCTGCTCCCGGGCCTTTCGGGTGGCTCAGGAGGCCGTGAACCAAGGCTGGGAAAACGTCTACGTCTATGACGCGGGCGTGTTCGCCTGGATCGCGGCCGCACCGGACAAGGCCACGCTTATGGGCAATTCCCCGGCCAGCCTGGAGCGGGTTATTTCTCCGGCCCTGTATCGTCGCCATTTGCTTGCCTATGACGAATTTGAGCGGCTTTCCTACGAGCCGGGCGCGCTGGTGGTGGATATTCGGGACATCTACCACCGGGAGCGGGAACCGCGCCTGCGCGACGTGCGCAACATCCCCATGGAGTCGTTGCTGCAGGCCGTGACCAACCGGGTCTGGGTGGAGCGGCGACTGCTTATTTTCGATGCGGACGGCGGCCAGACCCGTTGGCTGCAATATTTCCTGCAAGCCAATGGATATACGGATTATTATTTCCTGGACGGCGGAGTGGAATCCCTGGGCCGCAGCGCCAAGACCCGCCTTGTGGATGTGGGGACGTCGTCCGTGTCCTTTAGCCAGCACAATATGTTGCGGTTGTTGAAGGATCGACAAATTCAGGAGTTGGACCGGCGGTTGTTGCTGTATGTGGCGGCGCGGTTGCGTTTCGACAATTACGCCCTGCTGGTGCGTTCCGAGACCATGATCCGGCTGGGTGTGGACGAGGGGGCGTTGTTCGAGGCCTCGGATCGGCTGGCACGAAGCGGCTGGCTGCTCTATACCCGGGTGAACGGTTCCCTGGTCTACCGTGTGAATCCCCGGCTGGCCTGGCGGGGCGAGATGGAAGGCAAGGTCTGGATGTCGCGGGTGCATGAATTTGAAAAGGCCGTGGGGAGGTAAGGGAATGCAAGGCAGACCGCACGGCACCGCGTCTGTTTGGATGGTCCCGGCCTGGCTGCTGATTCTGACGGCGGCTGTTTGCCTGTCGTATGTTCCTGCCCGGGCCGGGCAAAAGCGGCTTGAACGGGTTTCCCTGATGCTGCAATGGTCGCCGCAGGCCCAATTCGCCGGTTTTTACATGGCCGAGAAGAAGGGCATGTACGAACAACGCGGGCTGGACATGCGCCTGATTCCCGGCGGGCCGGACCGGGTGGCCTCGGACTGGCTGGATTCCCGGGACACGGATTTTTGTACCATGTTTCTTTCCACGGCGTTGGAACGCTGGGATTCGGGCATGCCTCTGGTCAACGTGGGCCAGTTCGTGCGGCATTCGGCCCTGATGCTGGTGGCGCGCCGGGGCCAGGGCATCCGCACCGCAGCGGACCTGCACGGCCGCAAGGTTTCCATGTGGGCCAACGAATTTCAAATCCAGCCCCGCGCCCTGTTTCGCAGCTTGGGCGTGCGCCCTGAGATCGTGCCGCTGGGGTCGTCCATGGACCTGTTTTTGCGCGGTGCGGTCCATGCCACCACGGTCATGTGGTATAATGAATACCATACCCTGCTTTCCGCTGGATTGCGGGAGGAGGAACTGCAACCCATCTTTTTCCGGGATACCGAGTATGATTTTCCCGAGGATGGCGTCTACTGCCTGCGCTCCACAGCAGAGCAGCGTCCCGAGGTGGCGCTCGCCGTGGTGGACGCCACGCGGGAAGGCTGGGAATACGCCTTTGCCCACGAAGAGGAAACCCTTGACGTTATCGTGGAACACATGCGGGAGGCCGGATTGCCTGTCACGCGGGTGCATCAGCGCTGGATGCTGCGGCGTATGCGCGATGTGATCCTCCCGAAGGGCGAGACCCGGGTGGACCCGTCGCTCAATCCCGCAACGTTCCGCCGGGTGGCCGGGCAGCTCCTGGAAGCCGGGGTGATCCGGCGTTTGCCGCAGTATGAGCATTTTTACAAGGGACCGGACCATGCCCGCTAAACGTCTGGATCATCACAGTCTGGCCGTCCGGCTGGCCATGATCGTATTGGGAGTCTGCGCGTTGCTTTTTGGCGCGGCCCTGGCCTACAACTACATGGCTTCGCGTGCGATCATCGTGGAGCAGGCCGAGGAAAACAGCCGGACCCTCGGGCGCGAGGTGGCTAACCACATTGCGGCCCAGTTGCGGCCAGTGGAGCAGGTGGTGCGCAACATCGCCCTGGCTCTGGAGGACGCCTCCCTCACCAGCGGAGAGGTCACGTCCCTGGCCCAGCGCGTGGTGCAGAGCAATGATGACATCTTTGCCATGGCCATTGCGTTCGAGCCGTTCGGGATGGATCAGGACCGCCTCTTTTTTGCGCCCTATTGCCACCGCACCGACAACGGGGTCCGGGTCACCGAGCTTGGCGGGCCGGATTATCGGTATTTTTACAAGGATTGGTATCAGCTCCCGCGGGAATTGAACGGTCCGGTCTGGACCGAGCCGTACTTTGACAGCGGGGGCGGCGGCGTAATGATGACCACCTATGCCGCGCCGTTTTACCGTCTGCATCACGGTCAGCGTCGTTTTGCCGGGGTGGTCACCGCAGACATCCCCTTGTCCTGGATGCAGCGCATGGCCCGGGGAACCAAGCTCTATGACACGGGGTACACCTTTCTCATTTCGCGCAACGGCACGTTTATCCACCATCCGCTGAAGGCTTTGATGCTCAACCACACCATTTTTTCCCTGGCTGAGGAGCGGGGAGACACGGAATTGTGGAACGTGGGGCGGGACATGACCGAAGGCGGTACCGCGTTTCTGGAGCGGGTCAGCGTCAAGGGCGGGGTGGAGAGTTTTTTGTTTTATACGCCCCTGCATGTGGGCGGCTGGTCCCTGGGCATGCTTTTCCCCAGGGATGAGGTATTGCAGAAGGCCACCACGCTTTCGCGCAATCTTTTGCTCATGGGGGCACTGGGCTTTCTGCTGCTGGCAGGGGCCGTGCTCTGGGCGGCAGGAGGAGTCACCCGGCCCTTGCGCCGGCTTTCCGCTGCGGCCCGGGAAATAGCGGGGGGCAATCTGGATGCGGCGGTGCCGCCTCCGGCACGGCGCGACGAGGTGGGCGAACTGGCCGAGGCCTTTGACCACATGCGCGGAAGCCTGCGCCAGCATATGCGGGAATTGCGGGAAACCACGGCGCAAAAAGAACGTATCGAGTCTGAGCTGCGCATTGCCCGTGACATCCAGATGGGCATTTTGCCCAAGCTGTTTCCGGCATTTCCCGAACATGAGGAATTCGACGTATTCGCTTCCATTGAACCGGCCAAGGCCGTGGGCGGCGACCTGTACGATTTCTTTTTCATCGACGACCGGCATTTTTGTTTTTTGGTGGGCGATGTTTCGGACAAGGGCGTGCCTGCGGCCTTTTTTATGGCCGTGACCAAGACCCTGCTCAAGGCGGTGGCTCCCCGAAGCGGCGGACCGGCGGATATTTTGGAAAAGGTCAATAACGATCTGGCCGAGGAAAACGATTCCTGCATGTTCGTGACCCTGTTTCTCGGCATTTTGGACATTGATACGGGCGAGGTGCGCTACGCCAATGCAGGCCACAATCCGCCCATGCTGCTTCGGGATCGGCGGGCGCGTCTGGTGCCGCCGATGAACGAGCCTATGGCCGGAGCCATGCCCGGCATGACCTACACCGAACGAAGCATGACCCTGCGGGCCGGGGATGTGTTGTTCCTCTACACCGACGGAGTCACCGAAGCCATGGACCATGACCAGGGGCTGTTCAGTGAGGAGCGGCTTCGCGAACTGCTCGCTTCCATGGAGGATACCGGTGTGCAGCGCGTGGTGGCTGAAGTGGACCTGGCCATCAAGCATTTTACGGGAGGCGCCAGCCAGTCCGACGACATCACCATGCTGGCATTGCAGTATAAGGGGTCCGGGCGCTGATGCGTCTGGTCCGGGCATGCCCGGCAGGACAGTACCCGGTGAACCCGCTTCTCCCGTATTCGGGCGGGGGGAGCATGCCCCAGGCAACAACAACGGATGGCGCGGCCTTCCGTTGAACAAGGAGCGAAACAAATGGAGTGGACGACCGGAACCGTTGGAGAATATGTGTTGCTGGCCGTGAGCGGACGGATGGACGCGGTCACGGCCGGGGATTTTGAAAAAGCCTGCACCGAGATCATGGACCAGGGCAAGACCCATGTGGTGGCCGACCTTTCCGGCGTGGAATACATCAGCTCGGCCGGGTTGCGGAGCATTCTTTCCTCGGCCAAGAAGTTGCGCGGCGTGAACGGGGAGATTCGTTTTTGCGGACTCAACGGCATGGTGCGCGACGTGTTTACGGTTTCAGGCTTTGCCGCCATGTTCAAGCTGTTTGATTCCGCCCAGGAAGCGGCGCAGGACTAACGCGCATGGCGGACGCGTTGCGCCTTGAGGCGAAGCTGGACAACCTGGAACCCCTGCTGGATTTCGCGGCCGGGCAGTTCGAACGGCTGGGCGCCCCCGGCGAATTGGGCGGGCGTCTGCGGCTCGTGCTTGAAGAACTGCTGGTGAACGTGTGCCATTATGCCTACGCCGTGCCGCAGGCTCCCGGCGCACCGCACGAGGGGCTGGTGGAAGTGACGTGTCTGCGTGAGCCGGGGACCGACGGAAAACAACGGTTTTGCGTATGCGTTCGGGATTGGGGCGTTCCTTTTGATCCATTGCAGCGCGAGGCTCCGGACGTGGCTCTGGGAGTGGAAGAACGGCCCGTTGGGGGGCTGGGAATTCTCCTGGCTGTGGAAATGGCCGATCATCTCCAGTATGCGCGGCAGCAGGGAGCCAATGTGCTCACGGCCTGCTTTGACCTCTAGGCGCGTCATGACCAATCACCCGGAATCGCCTGTAAACGCTGGAAAAGAATTGGACGGCATTGGGGTGTCCGGCATTGACGTGGTGCGTTTTCCCACGTTCCGGGAGTGCCTGCCGTTGCTGGAGTCCGTTTGTTCCGCCGGGTCCGGCCATGCACCGTTGCTGCGGCTGATGCGTCCTTCCGGCGACCGGTCACGGCCGGAACCGCAATGGCTTGTGGCCATGTTGCAGGGCAGGCCGTGCGGCGTTGTGACGTGGACCGTGGATGCCAACAACGTGGCGGAGTGCTGTGGTCCTTTGTGTCCGGGGCTTGATCGCAACATGGTCCAGGATTGCGGGGAGCTGCTGCTTCAGGCGCTTACGAGCGAACTGCGTTCCCTTGGCGTGGGACTGGCCCGAACCCATCCGGCCGGTCCCGAAGTGGAATTTGCTCTGCTGCAACGGCTGGCTGTGTTGCCCTGGCAGTCGCCGCACCAAGGGCGCACCGAGCGCACGATCCGCTATTGGCGGCCTTGCCTTGATCCATTGCCGGAAGCGTGGTGCCATCCGGTGCTGGAACATTTCATGGAGCATTTTTTGGAGCAGACCGGGTGGCGGTGCGATCTGAACATGGTTGTCCCTGGTTCCCGGGAAGACGCGGCCGAGCCGGACGACCTGCGGGATTGGCCGAACCCGGCGGATTCTGCCGTGGGCTGGGGCTGCATTGCGGAACAGGAAATAGGCCGGGTCACGGTTTTGTCGGGCCTCTCCGGGGAGCCGGGGACCGGGATGCGGGAAGCGGTCCGCTCCGGTCTGGATGCAAACCTTCCCAATGTTTTTGTGCGGCTCCCACTGGACTGCGCGGCGCACGCGAACCAACTGCCCTGGCTGGTGGGCCTTGGATTCCAACCGCGCTATCTGGAGCCTGGCCAGGTTGTCAGCTGTATATTGCAGTATGAGGATTTGTTGTTCTGACGAATCTTTCCTCCCTTATTTCTTGACGAAAGACATTTCAAATTGACCTTTGTCCGGTTCACGGGCTATTCTTGAGATATAGATACCCTGCTATACACCTGGAAGTGGAATGGCGAACGGAACCTACCGACGCATTTCCTCCGCAGACCTGCTCATGGCAGTGGCTGGCGGAGCCGAAGAACTGTCCCATGCCGATGGCTGGCCAGACGGGGTGAACACCCTGCTTGCCGGCCTGGGGAAGGTCACGGGGGTGAGTCGGGTGTGGATTTTTCAGAAAATCGAACTTACCGACGAATACGTGCTCCAGGATTATGTCTTTGAGTGGGCAGCGGCACCGCGCCATGTGCAGATCGGCATGCCCATGTTCAGCATGTTCCGCAGTTTTCGGGACAATCCCGAGTACGAAACCCTGGTGCAAAGCCGATTGCGCGGCGAAGTTCAGGCCGTAATGGTGAATCAGCTCCCCGAGGGAACCTGGCTGCACGGCAATTTGGCCCGGCAAAAAATCCTATCCATGCTTACCCTGCCCATCATGGTGGACGGCGAGTGGTGGGGGGTTTTGGGGTTCGACGACTGCGAGCGGGAATACTCCTGGTCCGAAACGGAAATGGCGCTCTTGCGCACTGCTGCGGGGCTGATCGCCGGGGCCATTGCCCGAAACAGGCTCAGTGCGCGTGTGCGGCAGTTTCATATCCTGCAAGGATTGACGGACAGCGCCACCTGGGCCTTGGATTGGCGGCGCGGACGGCTGTGGTTTGCGGGCAATCTGGCGGGCCGATGGGACATCCCCGAGGAGGGACGTTATTTTTCCATGCTCGGGGCGTTGCGCATGGTGCATCCGCAGGATCGCCGCGGGTTGCTTCAGGAGTTGCGCTTTGGTTTGGGGAACGGGGCCACGCGGTTGCGGCGCGATGTGCGCGTGCGCGCCAAGGATGGCAGCTTCATATGGGTGGAGCTTATCGGCGAACTGACCCTGGACGGGGAAGGTCGCCCGGTGGAGTTGTCCGGCATTGCCGTGGACATCCGGCACCGCAAGCGCACCGAACACAAGTTGCAACGGGAAGCCGTGACGGACGCCCTCACCGGCGCGGCCAATCGACGTACCTTCATGCGGGAGATTCAGGATCTTTTTGATCAGGCCATGACCTCGAATGATCCTCTGTCCCTTCTCTTGATGGACCTGGATCATTTCAAGGGCATAAACGACACCTGGGGGCATCAGGTGGGCGACGCCATGCTGCACCAATTTGCGACATTTTGTCGGGAAAGCCTGCGGGAGGGGGATGTTCTTGCGCGCATCGGCGGCGAGGAATTCGCCGTACTCCTGCCCGGCACGGATTCCGCCAGCGCCGCAGCTGTGGGGGAGCGCATCCGTGAGGCCGTGGGCCATGCGCCGGTGCAACATGGTGACCAGAATATCCCCATGACCGTGAGCCTGGGGGCGGCCACGGTTCCCGAATCCCTGCCCGGTTCGCCGCTCATTAAGAATGCTTCGGAATTGTTCGTCTGGGCGGATAAGGCGCTCTACGCGGCCAAGCGTCAGGGCCGTAACCGGCTGGTGCGCGCCACTATGGATTTGAAAGAGGATTGATCAGCGGTGATTTTGTTTCCCGGTTTTCCCGGGAGAATCCCCTCTTTTTTCGGGAAGGCTTGCGCATACTCTGATTCCCGGTATGCTGTACGCTCTTGAAAGACTATCCGGTATATTGGGGGGAATCCGCATGAAACGCCACATCCTGTTTTTGACCATCGCTTTTTTGTTGACGATGACTACCACGACATTGGCAGTGCCGTTCAATATTACCTATACAGCTGACAACAGTCTGAGGAATTTTTCCTACTCCGTGGACGGCGGCGTGCTGCAAAGCGTGCCCGGCTTCGTGGATGAAGGGAGTTCCGGAGACTGGACCACGCCGCAGAGCCTGAGTTTTGATATGGCCGTGGGATCGACCTACCAGTTCGTCTGGCAGGTGGACAATACCGGGGCCGTGGGCGCCGATGACAACCCCATGGCGTTCCTGGCGGAAATTTCCAATGCCTGGGGAACCGTTGAAACCTCCTCGATTTGGGAAGTGGCCAACAACAATGGCGGCACACCCGGCACCTGGGGGGCGGCCACGGAATACGCCCTGAACAGCGGCGCATGGCTCACCGGCGAATCCGGAAATAGCATCTGGTTCAAAGGAAACGGCAATAGCGGCGTTGCGGGGATTTCCGACTCGGCCCGCTGGATCGGGCTGGACGAGTATCCCGGTCCCACAGGACAGGAGAGCATGTTCGTGCGCTTGAGCCTGACCACACCCACGCCGTTGCCTGCGGCGGTGTGGATGTTTGGCGCGGGGCTGGCAGGGCTGCTCGGCATGGGCCGGTGGCGTCGCCGTTCCTGAGGATTGTTGTTTGTACGGAAGTATGAAAGGCGGAGCCTCCGGGTTCCGCCTTTTGCGTTGTCCGAACCGGGGGAACGCGCCGTCAGGATTCGCCCTGGTCAGCCCTGTTCAGCCCTGATCAGCCCTGATCTGCGCGGCGAGCCAATGCCTCGGCATCCAGAATGCGGATGCGTCCTTCCGTGACTCGGATCATTCCTTCCCGGTCCAAGCGGCGAAGCGCTCGGGAAAGCGTTTCCGGCGTGGCACCGACGATCTTGGCCAACTCGCGGTGGGTCATGCCCAGGCGGACTTCGTCGTTTTCCACGGGCAAGTGGCGCAGATACGCGGCCACGCGTTGGGGAATTTCGCGTAGAGCCAGGGATTCCACCAACTCCAGGGCCGCACGGAGCCGACCGGAAAGCAACCGCACCATGTTGCGCAGGAGCACGGGATGCGCTTCGGCCGCTTCATCAAAGGCCTTGCGCTGGAGAATCAAAATCCGCCCCTGGCTCAGGGCCACGGCGTCGGCCAGAAACGCGCCCGTGTCAAACACGCCGCAAAGACAAAAGGGTTCCCCCGGTCCAAAAACATAGATGGTCTGTTCTTTCCCTTCCAGGGAGCTGCGGGAGAGCTTGATCTGCCCCTCCAGCACGGCGAAAAACGCGTCCACCTCCTGGCCGCGTTCGGCAATGCGTTCCCCTGCGGCGACATGTCGGACCTGGCCCTTGGCAACCAATTCTCTGCGTCGGTTTTCGGGCAGTCCCTGAAAGATTCCCAAACTGGTGAGCGGTTCGTTGTGCGGCATGACGAATTGTTTCCCGAGCGTTGACGCATGTCAATGCCTCGGGCGCTTGATTCGGGCATTCTACACCGAACATCCCAACCCCGGAGGGACAATTATGTGGAAAACTCTTGCCGCTATTACGCGGAATCTTACTTTGGCCATTCCGGCCTTGTTGATCTTGGGTTTTTTGTACGGGCTGATGGTGAATGCGGCCCCGCTCAAGGCACTCATTGCGCCGTTTACCTTTCTCATGGTGTTCCCCATGATGGTCACCCTGGACGCCCGGCGGGTGTTTGAGGGCGGCGATATCAAGGCCCAGACCCTGGCGCAGGCCGTGAACTTCGGGATCATTCCCCTGCTGGCGTTCGGCCTGGGGATGTTTTTCTTTCATGATGCGCCCGCCATGGCCTTGGGGCTGCTTCTGGCCGGTCTGGTGCCTACCAGCGGCATGACCATTTCCTGGACAGGGCTTGCGCGGGGCAACGTGGCCGCTGCCGTGAAGATGACCGTGCTCGGCCTGACCCTGGGATCCCTACTCACGCCGCTGTACGTGAAGTCGTTTTTGGGAGCCGCTCTGGAAGTGAATATGATGGCCGTGGCCACGCAGATCGGCTTGATTGTATTTTTGCCTCTGGTGGCGGGGCAGGCTGTGCGGCATTGGATGATCCGGCGCTATGGCCGGGAGTGCTTTCGCAAGAAGATCGCCCCCAAGTTCCCGGTGCTCTCCACGTTGGGCGTGCTCGGCATTGTGTTCATCGCCATGGCGCTCAAGGCCCGGGCCATTGCCGCGGCCCCGGAAATGCTGCCCGCCATTTTGGTGCCGTTGGTGCTGCTCTATGCCGTGAACTTTCTGCTCAGTACGCTGCTGGCCAAGACGCTGCTGCCCCGCGGCGACGGCATCGCCCTGGTTTACGGCACCGTGATGCGCAACCTTTCCATTGCCCTGGCCATTGCCATCAATGCGTTTGGCGAGCAGGGATCCGGAGCAGCCCTGGTCATCGCCCTGGCCTACGTGGTACAAGTACAGGCGGCAGCCTGGTATGTCCGCTTTACGGCCCACATCTACGGACCGGCCCCTGCATGACAACGGGCTGAAGCACGTTGCCGCCCGTTGAGAAGGGGTGGTTGTTTCACTGCGAAAATGACGAATTGCCGGGTAGTTTGAATACGTTTTGGCCTTGAGTGCTCTTACCCGCGCTGTCCTGCGTTTTTTTAAGGATACGCTGCGGTTTCGAGTCGCTTACGTCACACAAGCCCAACGGAGGAAAGCATGTCGACCTTGCATTTGGAATGTCCGTTTTGCGGTCAGGCCATGGACGTGGATCACGACGGAAGCTATGCGCCCCGGTATGCCCGATGCGCATCCTGCAACGAACGGTTCATCTATGAACCACTGCGCGACGGGGTGCGCACTCTGCGCCCGTCCGAGGCCGACAGTTGCAGCGACCCGGAACAGCGGGAGCTGGAGACCGGCGGATCCTGCGAAGATTGATTGTTCGCTACAAGCCCGACGGGCTGTACAAAGCAGGCAAATGGGGTACACTGATTCAGTGACCCCATTATCTTTTTTGCAACAATGAGAAGGAGAATAAATCATGCAAGAACGGCAAGGCCTCGTGACCATTGACGGAAATCCCTTGACCCTGGTGGGTCCGGAACTGCGTCCCGGCGACGCCGCACCGGGCTTCACGCTGCTGGATACCGACATGAACCCTAAAACATTGGAAGATTACCGGGGCCGTCCCCTGATTATCTCCAGTGTGCCGTCCCTGGATACACCGGTATGCGACATGGAAACACGTCGGTTCAATCGCGAAGCCGCCTCCCTGGGCGACGGCGTGCGCGTGCTTACCGTGAGCATGGACCTGCCCTTTGCGCAAAGTCGCTGGTGCGGGGCTGCGGGCGTGGACAATGTGGTCACGCTTTCGGACCACAAGGACGCTTCGTTTGGTGAAAATTGGGGCGTGCTGCTTCGGGAGCTGCGGCTGCTGGCCCGGTGCGTGTTCGTGGTGGACGCCGATGCCGTGATCCGTTTTGTGCATCTGGTCCCCGAGGTGACGGACGAACCGGACTACGATGCGGTGCTGGCCGCTGTCAGGGACGTGGTTTAGCTGGATTTTGCTGTTGGGAACGTGAACGAAAAACGCCCGCGTGGTCTGACCGCGCGGGCGTTGTGTCATGTTGGAGGCGGTTATTTCCCGAAGGGACACTTGGGGAAAGTGCAGGACTTGCAACCCAGGCAGTAGCCGCCTTCGGCCATGTCCGCCAGATCGCGGCGGGTGATGTCCAAGCCGGCCAGCAATCGGGGCAGAAGCAGATCCAGGCTGGTGGTCTTGTGAAACAAGGCGCAGGCAGGAACCCCGAGAACGGGAACATCGGTTTCGTTGTTGGTCAGCCGTCCCACCAGGGTCATGGCACCGGGCAGAACAGGCATGCCGTGCAGGGCATCGGTGAGTCCCGCGTCCAGCAGGCCGGGCCGGGTCACATCGCCGGGATCCACGGACAGCCCTGCCGTGGTGATGAGCATGTCGCAGCCCTGCTCCAGAAGCTCTTCCACGGCCTGGGTAATGGCGGCGCGGTCGTCCGGCACAACACAGGAGGCCGTGACCCGGGAGCCGAGGGCTTCGGCCTTGGAACGGATCACCGGTTCAAATTTGTCCTGCACAAGTCCTTTGAATACTTCGGTTCCGGTTACCAGAACGCCGATGTTCGCCGAGCGTAGCGGCAGCACCTCAAAGAGCGGGGCAGCGCCGAGCACGGCCAGGGCGCGTTGGAAACCGGCCTGAGGAAGGTAAAGGGGAATGGCCCGGCATCCGGCAAAGCCTTTGCCTTGTTCCACCATGATGGCGTGGTGCCGTGTGGCGCACATGACGTCCGGCACCATGTTGAAGGCACGCAGAATGTCGCGGTCAAGCCGCAGCAGTCCGGTACGTTCGGCGTGGAATTCGATTTTGCCTTCATTCGGCGTCTGCGTGTGGGTCACGCCGGGACCGGCCATGCGCCGGGCAAAGGCCAGCACCGCGTCGTTTTCATGCACCCACTCGTCGCCGGGGATGTTGTCCTCGGCCACGAATACGTGAGCACGGCCCATCTGGTGCAGGCGGCAGAGGTCGCCCACGCCGAAATTCTGGCCCGCCTTGAATTCCGGTCCCTTGGAGACACCGGGTTCAATGCGGGTCATGTCGTGCAGGGCGGTTTTGCCCACGGCCTCTTCCACAGGCACGGCCCGGAGCGGGGGCAGGGCGCGGTCGTCGCCATCGGTCCCCGGTGCCTGCCAAACGCCCAGGTACGGGGCTTCGCCCTGGCAACCACGGCAGATGCCGCCGTCGCTTGCGGGGTAGGCTTCGTTGCAGGCCGGGCAGATGCGGATTTCCCGCATGGAATGGCGCTGGAGCATGCGTTGCGGGATGGTCACGGGATGGGTGGAACAGATGGTGTGCCCGGCTTCTTCGATTTCCGCAAACAACCGATCGGAGTCCTGGTCCTTTTTGGGCTTGAGCTTCAGGAACCAGGAGCGGATTTCCGGCCAGTCTTCCAGACGGTTCGTATCCACGAAGATGCGGTGGCCTTCGCCGGTGAATTTGTCGTACAGGGACAGGGCGTAGCGGCCCAGGTTGATCACCTTCATCCAGCTGTTGCCCGTGGAGAGCGGCGTCAGAATCTGCACGGCGTCGGGCAGACATTTGCTGGTCTCCACCACGGCCTCGAAAAGAATATCCTTGGGCAGCAGACTGCGCGCCGCCTCCACCATGTATCCGCCGATGAGCAGACCCGGCGCGGGGTAGCCGTGAAAATCCTTAGCCTTTTGCTTGAATTCCTCAAAAGTGTGGGGTCCGATATTCATGTTCTGTGGTTTCCGGGGTTGGGGCGGTATGCAGGGCCAGTCGGGCCAGCCGCCAGGGGTGGGTGTAGATGTTCATGCCTTTGGGTTTGAGTCGCCCGATCAGGGTCATGCCTTTGCTGTGGGCCAATTCCACGGACGGGGCCGTGGCAACGGAAAAACCGGCCAAAAGGCCGATGCCCGCGGCAATGGCTTTGCGGGTCAACGCAAGGGCCAGTCTGGAGGAGAGCACAGCCAGGTCCACGCGATCAAGCAGCCCTTGGTCCAGAACCATGCCGATGGCCTTGTCCAGGGCGTTGTGGCGTCCAATGTCCTCGGCAAAGGCGAGCAGAGTTCCGCTACCGTGGAAGAGGGCGGCTCCGTGCATGGCTCCGGTGGCGCGGTGCATTTTTTGCTGTTGCTCGAAACGGGTCCGCAAAGTGAGCAGGCGCTTAGCACCGCGGGCCAGCAGAGCGTGCTCACCGCTTGTGGCCGCTCCGTAGCCAGATTCGTTCGGATCAGCGCATACCGTACCCGGACGTTGTGCGGGCCGGATCGTGGGTTCCAAAGTGACCTGGACAAGAGTTTGGGAAGTATACTCGCAAACCACCATTCCGGCAACATCACGGGCGGATTGAATCCAGCCCCTGGTGAACAGCGCGCCGAGCACGAGTTGTCTGTCCTTTCCAGGGGTTCGGCTGAGGTGGACGGACTCGCGTCCGGGTATCCGGATTTCCATGTCGCGTTCCATGCCGAGCACGTCGGGAGCGGTATAAAGGCGTCCGGCTTCGTAGCGCAGTAGCCGGGCATTGTCCGTATGCCCTGCCGGGGAGCGATCCGTCCAGGAGCGTTCCGGGACAGGGGCGGAAATGGCGGCGGAATTGGTCATGGCGCGTCCTTTTTGCAAAAGATTGTTCCGGTCCCGGGGTCAGTCCTGCGGCAGCACGTTCCAAATGGTACGAAATAAGGGCCGCAAGCCCCGCTCCCGGGCCACCATGTCCAGGTGCAGCAGCGCCAGGGGGACGGTCTCCAATGCCGGAACAGGGTCGAATTCCCGCAGGTCCACACACAGGGCATATCCGTTGCAGCTATGGCAGATCTCGATGCGCTCCCGGGCCGCGTCCCGGGCGAAGAGCAATTCGCGTTGCTCGGAGTCGGCCTGGCCGCAGCCGGGACAGGCGTCGCGCCGTATCCGCCAGTGGTGGCCGCACAGTCCGCAATGCAGGTGCTTGCGTCCGCCGCCGCTGACGATTTGTTCCGTATGCACCGGCTCCCGGGGTGAAAGGGTGGCAAAGGCGGGCAGGGAGCCGCAAATAGGACAGATCGGTTCTTTCCAATCCCCCCAGGTTTCCGGCTCGGGAAGGGTGGCCGCGGCCGCGCTGAGCACCGGGGAAAGCACGTGGTGCAGAAAAAAACCGAGGCGGCCAGGGTCAATGGCCGGTTCGTCGCGGCCCTGTTCCAGTGCTGTTGCCAGGCGGTTGAGAGCGGGTTCGTCCCCCTGGAGCAGGGGGAGCACCAGGTGGGCCGGTGTCAGGCCGGTGCGTTCCATCTGGTCGCGCAAAAGGGCTTCCAAATCGGGGCGTTCCAGGAGGGTTTCCAACACGGGAGCCATGCGTGCCAGGCTTTGGTCCAGGGGCTGGTTCCAGGTTGTCAGATCGTTACCGGTGAGCAGCGGGATGCCCTGGGCCTTGAATGTTTCGCCGTGGGGCGGCAGGGCGGGACAGGTGGGGGTCAGGTCGGCCCGCAGGGTTTCGGCATGTTCCAGCAGGGGGGCGAACACCTCGGTAAGTTGTCGGTAGGCAGGGCGTTCCTGGCAAAGGCGTTGCAGGCTGGAGCGGACCGAATCGGTGCGGAGCTGGGTGGAGGTGTTGGTGTGCATGGCACCTTCCTTGCGGGTTGGGGTGTGGTTCGGGGCGCGGCCCGAAGACCGCGCCCTTTTTTGGAGGGAGTGACGTCCCGAACTATCCCAGGCCGTCAGCGATCCGCCGCAGGGGTCGGCCCAGCACGGCAAGGAAGCTCTTGCGGTCCATGGGCCGCACCGGAACCAGAGAGGCCACGGCATAGTCGTGGTAGTTTTCCGGCGCGTCCGTGAGCAGGTAGATCACGTTCACGTCGTCGGGATCCGCGAGCATGGCTTCGGGGAAGGTCTTGCGCACCCGTTCCAGCCGTTGCGCGGCCAGTTTGAGCATCTCTTCGCGTTCGCCGAAGTTCATGGTTCCCGTGGGGCAGGCCTTGACGCAGGCGGGCAGCATACCGCTGCGCACGCGGTCGATGCACATGGTGCATTTGGACAACTGCCCGGTTTCGGGATCCCGCCGAGGGATGTTGTAGGGACAAGCGTCGCGGATGTCCTCGAAGTCCAGTTCGCTGAACTTGCGAGTGGCCTCGGTGAAGAGCACCGCGCCCGTGGCCTTGTCCTGTACGATGGCGTTTTCGTGGGTCATGTCCCCCACTTGCTTACACGGCGGGGAAACACAGTGGCGGCATTGATCCGGGAAGAAGTTCCAACGGATCACGTCGCCGTCCAGGTGTTCGCTGAAGCGCACCAGCTTATAGTTGTTGGGGTTCAGATCCTGGGGATTCTGGTGACTGCCCCAGCCGAACTGCGTGGTTTTGTTGGCCGGGAGTTCGTGCCATTCCTTGCAGGCGATCTGGCAGCCCCGACACGCGGTGCATCGCGATGTGTCGATAAAGAACGTCTTGGGCATGATCTGCTCCTTTGCAGGTCCGGGCGGCCTTGGGCCGCCCGGGTCGCACGTTAGGTGGCAAGCTCGGTGAGCTTGTCGGCCTTGCGGATGTTCACGCAGCAGGCCTTGTATTCCGGGATGGTGGTGTTGGGGTCGCCCACCGACGGCGTGAGCCGGTTGGTGGAGTCTCCGGTTCCGGGGGTGGTCCATCCGAAACAAAACGGCATGCCGATTTCGTGAACGATTCTGCCGTGCACCTTGAGCGGGCGCATGCGCACCGTGACCATGGCTATGGCCTCGACGCGTCCGCGGACGCTTTCGATGATCACGCCTTCGCCGTTGTTGATGCCTTTTTCCTTGGCCAGTTCCGGGCTGATCTCAACATAGAGCTGCGGCTCGGTTTCCAGCAGGTTGGGTACGTTGCGGGTTTCCCCGCCGCCGCACCAATGTTCGGTGACGTTGTAGGTGGTCAGCACGATGGGGAAGCGCGGATCCGCCGGGGGAGCCAGTTGGTCCATGTCGCTGTCAATGGCCTTGTAGCATGGGCTGCTGAGCTGGCCGGAGAACAGGTTGCTGTCCACCGGGGTTTCCACGGGTTCGTAATGTTCGGAGAAGGGACCGTCCTGCCGCCCGGGACCGAAGATCTGGCCGTAGCCGTGGCGGGACATGATGAACGGGTTGCGTCCCTTGCCCGTGGCCAGGGGGGGCCAGCCGCCGTCAGGTACATCCCCCACCCATTTGCCGCCCTTCCAGGCGATGACGGCCTTGGCCGGGTTGAAGGGGCGTCCCTGCTCATCCACGGAGGCGCGGTTGTAGAGGATGCGCCTGTTCACGGGCCAGCACCAGGACCAGTTGGGGTACAGGCCGATCTTGGCCTGCATGGGGGTCTGTTCCGCACTGCGCCGCTTGGACTTGTTGCCGTCTTCTTCGGTGTAGCTTCCGGCGTAGAGCCAGTTCAGACTGCTGGTGGAGCCGTCGTCGGCCAGGGCCGTGAAGGAGGGTACTTGCTGGCCCTTCTTGTAGAGCTTGCCCTTGACTTCCGTATCCCGGGTGAAGTGGCCGTTGATGCGTCGGCAGACTTCCTCGGCGTCATAGGATTGGGGCCAGTTCAGCTTGAGCAGCGCCTCGGGCAGCACGCCGCCGTCCTTGGCGTAGAGGTCGCGGACACGGTTGAGCATGTCCACGAACATCTGGCCGAAGTTGCGGGCTTCGTACCCGGGCTTGATGGCCTGGTAATGCCAGAGCAGCCAGCGGCCCGAGTTGGTCACGGAGCCTTCCTTTTCCAGCCGGTGGGCCGAAGGCAGCAGGAAGACCTCGGTCTTGTTCTTTTTGGGATCAACGCCGGGCCGGCGCCAGTTGTCCGTGGTCTCGGAGTGGTGCAGTTCCGCGGTTACCAGCCAGTCCAGGTTGTCCAACGCCTTGCGGACCTTGTTGGTGTTGGGCACCGAGTTCATGGGGTTCAGGCCGATGATGATGCCGCCGCGGATCTTATTCCGGTACATGCGGTCGAAAAGGAACATATAGGAATAGTCCTCGCCCTTTTCGATCTTGGGCAACAGCTCGTAGCAGAAGCCGTTGTCCTTGGTGGCGTTTTGGCCGAACCAGGCCTTGAGCAGGCTGGCAAAGTACTTGGGTTTGTGTTGCCACCAGTTGGCCGAGAGCGGATCATTGCTCACCGGGGTGTTGGCCTTGACGTACTCTTCGTAGGTCTGCCAGCCGTTGTGGGGCATGGCCATGTAGCCGGGGATGATGTGGTAGAGCAGGGTGTGGTCCGTGGAACCCTGTACGTTGGGTTCGCCCCGCAGGGCGTTGATGCCGCCTCCGGCCACGCCGATATTGCCCAGCAGAAGCTGGATGATGGCGGCGGAGCGGATATTTTGCACGCCCACGGTATGCTGGGTCCAGCCCAGGGCGTACATGACGGTTCCGGCCTTGTCCGGCTTGCCCGTGGCCGCGAAGGTTTCATACACGCGCTGGAGGTTTTCCTTGGAAACGCCGGTGGTGGCGGAGACCTTGTCCAGACTGTAGCGCGCGTAGTGCTTCCGCATCAGCTGGAAGACGCAGCGTGGGTGTTGCAGGGTCACGTCCCGCACGGGTACGCCGTTTTTGTCTAGCTCGAAGTCCCATTTGCTCTTGTCGTAGAGCCTGGTCTTCGGGTCATACCCGGTAAAGAGTCCGTCCTTGAAGCCGAATTTTTTACCCACCACCAGGGCGGCGTTGGTGTATTCGGCCACGTATTCCTTGAAGTAGGATTCACTTTCCAGAATGTAATGGATCATGCCGCCGAGGAAGGCGATGTCCGTGCCGGACCGCAGGGGAACGTGGAAATCCGAGCGGGCCGAGGTCCGCGAGAATTTCGGATCCACGTGCATGACGGTGGCGCCGGCGTCCTTGGCCCGCAGCACCCATTTGAACGAGATTGGATGGTGTTCGGCAGCATTGCTGCCCATGATAAGGATGGAATCGGCATTCTTGATGTCGATCCAGTGGTTGGTCATCGCGCCGCGTCCGAACGACTCTCCCAGAGCCGCAACTGTGGCGCTGTGTCAAATACGTGCCTGGTGGTCCATGTGGACGACCCCCAGGCCGCGCATGGCCTGATGGGCCAGGGCGCATTCTTCGTTGTCCGCGTGGGAGGTTCCGAGCAGGAACATGGATTCCAGGCGGTTCACGGTGTTGCCGTGTTCATCCTTGAGGATGAAATCTTTGTCGCGCGTTTCCTTAACGCGCCGGGCAATGCGGTCCATGACCCATTCCCAACTTTTTTCTTCCCATTTGTCGCTGTAGGGCGCGCGGTACAGGGGTTTTTTTACCCGGTGTTCGCTGGTGGTCATGGTGAACATGGCCGCGCCCTTGGCGCAAAGGGATCCTTCGTTGACGGGATAGTCCGGGTCACCCTCGGTGTTCACCAGCTTGCCGTTCTTGACGTAGCCGATGGCGTTGCAGCTCACAGAGCAGAACGGGCAGACCGTAAAGATCTCCTTGGCGCCGTCGATCTTGAGCTGCGCGGCATAGGCCTCCACCGGCGTGAGATCCACGCCGAGCTGACCCAGGGAAAGCCCTACGGCCCCCACTCCGGCCAGCTTGAGGAAATTTCTTCGATTACACTGCATTCACGACCTCCTTTGCCTGCTCCAAAGCCATTTCAGAGCAGTAGCCTTTCGTTGGGAATTGGAGATCATCGTAGCATTAAAATCTTTTATTTCAATATGTTATTATTAACATGTTGGGGCGTGTTCTCAGCCTCTTCCGTGGCGGTGTCGTTGAATTTCCGCACCTCAAGAGGAACCGCCCGCCGAGCCTGCTCCAAGGCAAAGCGCTCCACTGAAGCGAACCAACGCTCGTACTCTACGGCCAGGGTATGCCCATATTCCGTGAGTTGACATCCGGACCGGCGGCACCCATTGCGTTCTATAAGGTTGATGCCGAGCACCTGTTCTGTTTTTTTTATTTTGCCCCAGGCTGCCCGGTAAGACATGCCCAGGCTGGCGGCTGCGGCCGAAAGGGAGCCGCTGGTATGAATTTCGCGCAGCAGCAGCAAGCGGCCCATGCCGAACAGCACGCCCTGGTCGTTTTCCAGCCAGAGGTTAAGGCGCAACACCCCCCGGGGTCTGTCCGGGTGCTGCCGGGCCGTGTTGCCCTGGGATGCGACCGACTCGGAGAGGAATGTTGTTTGGTACATGCTGCCCCACAGTGGCTGAGTAGCCAGGCTCTAAATTATGTCTTTTTGAACATAAAAAAAGACTATAGACAGGAGCAATGAAAAGGCAATCGGTCTACTCTTGCTTTCGATTTGACACTGAGACCGTGTTCGGGGGGCGGACGCCGCAAGGTGCGGGGGCGAGGGGAGGAAATGGTGGTCCGCAATGAAAAAAAAGAGACCGGCCCGAAGCGCTCTCGGACCGGTCTGCAGGGGTTCGTCGGCTGTCGCAGGGCAGCCGCGGGGAGAGACGTTTTAAGCTTTGCGCACCTCGATGAAGTGCTCCTGCATGGAAACCGCACCGCCGGCCTTGTCGTACTTGGCAATGCCTTTGGGCATGAGCAGGTTGTCGGCCGCGCCTTTGCCTTTGGCCCGGCTCTCGCAGGGCAGGTCATGGCCGAAGCCGTGGATCATGAACACGCATTCCGGGTGGATGAACGGGGTGACAAAGGCTTTGATGCGGCCCTTGTGACCGTTATTACCCACCTCCACGTATTCTCCGTCCTCAATGCCCAGTTTCTGGGCTTCGTCGGCATTGATCCAGAGCGTATTTTCGGGCATGCGCTCAAAGAGGAGCGGGTTGTTCACGGTGTGGCCCTGGGTGTGCAGGGCGCAGCGGCCGAAGGTGATGCGGTAGCGGCCCTTGGGCGGGCGCTCCGGGGACTGGTAGGGCGGCAGCGAGGGCAGACCGCTTTTCTCCAGCCGGGGCGAGTGGACCTCGATCTTGCCGGATTCGGTCTTGAATGTGAAACCGTCCATGTCGCGGTACAGGGCTTCATCCGCCAGGGAAACCAATCCCGTGGCCTGGAAGTCCTCGATGGACACGCCCGTGCCGTCGAGCTGGAAGTTCCAAACATCTTCGACCTTGTCATAGGCCAGCTTTTCAATTCCCATCTTTTTGGCCAGCATGGCGTAGATTTCCCAGATGGCCTTGGTGTCGAAGCGGGGTTCCATGACCCGGGCGCGCCGGATGAACGAGGGCTTCAGTCCGTTCTTGGTGGCCAGGATGGAATCGCGTTCCAGGTAGGGCGAGATGGGCAGGACCACGTCCGCGAACCAGGCCGTGTCCGACCAGGTGAAGGTCACGGCCACGAGCAGATCCAGGTTGGCCCACTTGCGTTTGACGTCGTCGCGGTCCGGGAAGGCCATGAGCGGATCATGCCGATGGGCGATGTATGCCTTGATGGGATACGGCTCGCCGGTTTCAATGGCGTCGTAGGAGAGGTTTACCAGGCCCGGACCCGCGTCGAAGTGAGTACGGCCGTCCATCCAGCCCACGCCGTCCACGCGTTTTTCCTCGGGCTTGGGAAAGAGGTTCATGAAGCTGTTCAGCCCTTTGCGTCCCACGTCTCCGGGCTTGTTCATGATGGGCAGACCGCCCTTGGCTCCGATGCTGCCCAAAAGGGCGTTGATCAGGTAGGCCGTGCGGGACATGTAAAAGGAGTCCGAGTAGCGGGCGGTCATCCAGCCGGGATGCCAGAGCACGGCCGGGGCGGCCTCGGCCAGCTGGCGGCAGAAGTCGCGCAGGCGTTCGGCCGGAATGCCGGTTTCCTCTTCGGCCCATTCCGGGGTGTAGGGTTGGACAAAGTCCACCAGAACCTGGAAGTCGTTGAAATGCTTCTCCACAAAGGCGCGATCGTACAGCTTCGCATTGATCAGCTCATGGATGACGGCCAGGTTGAAGGCGTAGTCCGTACCGGGGCGGATCATATAGAAGTTGTCGGCCTTGGCCGCAGTGACGCTGGCGCGGATGTCGATACAGCTGATCTTGGCGCCGTTGGCCACCGCGTCCAGGGTGTTGTTCACCTCGGCCACGTTCACGGCCTCGAAGATGTTCCGGGTCTGCACCACGAGGTGCTTGGTGTTCTTCAGGTCGTAGGCCACGCCCTTGCGCCCGAATCCGAACACGGAAAGGGCCGCGTTCTGCACGTTGCGGGCGCATGCCGCGTCATGGTTGTTGTAGTTCGGGGTTCCGATGGCCCGGAGAAAGGCGCGGTGGAAGTCGCGGAACGGACCGCCGCGGTCCGAAAAAAGCACGGCGCGGTCTCCGTATTCAGCGCGGACCTTGTTGAGTTTGGCGGCCACGTAATCCAGCGCCTCGTCCCAACTCACCTTGCGCCATTTGCCTTCGCCGCGTTCCCCCTCGCGGATCATGGGATGCTGGGGGCGTTCATCGTCTTCGGTAAGGGCCACCCCGGCGGCACCGCGCGGACAGAGCGCTCCGGCAATGCCCGCTGCATGGGGGTTGCCCTGGATGTACACGCAGCGGCCGTTCTCCACCTCCGCCTCGATGGGGCAGCGCACCGAGCACATGCCGCAAATGCTGTAAACTTTTTCTTTTGCCATGGCTTCCTCCAAAAGATGCCGTCCGTGCCCGAAACCAACGGCGTACTCCCTCGTATACACCAAAACCGCAGGAAGTTCACCCGGCTTCCCGCAAGTGAGAGGTATAATTTTGCGTCAGATGTACAGGAAGTTGCGTAGGGGGAGAAGGTATGTGAAAAAAATAACATGACCAGACCGGGGGAACCCCTATTTCCCACCAATTTAGGCGGTCAAGCAATGAGAAAAAAATAACGAACGGGTTTCGACATTGACACCAATACGGCGTTATGATTCTAGACTGAATCATAGACGTGTGCCCGAAACGCACGGTGAAAAGCCTGTCGAGGTGAACAATGGCTGTTTACAGGATCAAATTGGACAAGAAGCGCTGCATCGCGTGCATGGCCTGCCTGGTCCACTGCAAGCAGAAGAATCAGGTGCCTGAGGGCTTGTCCCTGAATCGGCTCATGGCCGGACTGGGCGAGAAGGACGGCAAGCCCGTGCTCAAGGTCAAGTACCAGCCCTGCTTGATGTGCAAGAAACCGGAATGCGTTCCGGCCTGCCCCACCGGGGCCATGCAGAAGCGGGATTCCGACGGACTGGTGTTCATTGACGAGGATCTGTGCATCGGGTGCGGCGACTGTATTGAGGCCTGCCCCTGGGATGTGCCCGTTTTGGACGAGGCACGCGGCAAGGCCATCAAGTGCGACTACTGCATGGACCGCATCGAGGAAGGCCGCGATCCGGCCTGCGTCACGGGCTGCACCGCCCAGGCGCTGACCTTCGTGCGTCCGCAATAAGGCAAATCGGCAATGCGCGGGCGGTTTCCGTCCGCACGATGTATAATAGGATCATTCTAAGGAGGAAGGGATGAAATCCAAGAAAATGTATCTTCTTCTGGCGCTGGCCGTTCTGGCCGTGTGCCTGTTCGCCCTGCCCGCGTGGGCGAACGAACGTCTGGCCACGGCCATTGCCGAGGCACAGGCCAACATGCCGGACAAGGTCACCGGCGAACCCGGTTACCTGGGCATTCCCGGCGGTCCCCAACTGCAGTGGTGGTGGGGTCTGCTCTGGGCTGTGTGGGTTGGCTGGATCTTTTCCACCGTTGGTGCCTTCGGCGGCATCATGGCCGGTGTGGGCCACATCACCATGTACGGCCTGGGCGACTACGCCAAGACCTTCGGCAAAGACGCCAAGCTGAACAAGGTGCTCACCGACTCCATCCGCGTGTCCAACCAGTGGCTGGTGGGCTGCTCCGCGGCGCTGTCTTCCTTCAACTACTGGAAGGCGGGCCGTCTGGTGGCTCCTTTGGGCATCGCCCTGGCCATCGGTTCCGTGGCCGGTTCCTGGCTGGTTCCCTGGCTCACCGCCGGTAAGATCAGCCTGAAGGCCTACCTCGGTTACTTCGGTCTGTTCGTGCTCTTCCTGGGCTGCTACCTCTTCTACGAAACCACGCCTGCCGGTCAGGGCAAGAAAAAGGCCGCCAAGGCCGCTGCCAAGGCCTTCCAGGACAGCGTGAAGAAGCAGCGTGACGGCGGTGAAGTGGACATGTCCGAAATGGGCGTGAAGGTTCAGAAGTTCACCCCCACGGCCTGCGAATTCACCTTCTTCGGCGTGGAATTCAATTTCAATCCGGTCATCCCGGTGATCGGCGGCTTCATCATCGCGGCCCTGGCCTCCTTCCTGGGTGTCGGCGGCGGCTTCCTGCTGGTGCCGTTCCTGACTTCCGTGGCCGGTCTGCCCATGTACCTGGTGGCCGGTACGTCCGCTGCCGCCGTGTTCATCGGCATGATCAACTCCATCGCTTCCTACATGATGCTCAAGGGTACGCCGGTGCAGTGGTCCCTCATCGGCGCCGAACTTGTGGGTATCGTCATCGGTTCCATGATCGGCCCGCGCACTTCCAAGTACATCCCCGACGTTTGGCTCAAGCGACTCTTTGTGGTCCTGGCCTTGTACGTTGGTGTGCGCTACTGCTCCAAGGGCTTCCTGGGCTACAGCCTGGTGCCCCCCTTCTAGGCCGCACGGCAACCGTCACCTTCGCGGGGCCGCCCGAATTGTCGGGCGGCCCTTGCTTTCTTTGCCCCGCACGCCGCGACTTGGTTTTCCTGGCGGGTTTGGGTACAATACAGCGAACCACAACCGAGGAAACAGCAGATGGTCAGCGAATTTTACGCCTTCATCGACCCGGTGCTGATTGCGGCGTTCCGCGTCTTTGCCAACGAATATCTGGGCCTGGTCCTGGGGTTGGTCTGGGTGGCGCTTCTGGCCACGGTGTTGGGCGAACTTTGCATGGCCGGGGTGTATTTTTTCAATCGTCGCCACTTCGGTGAGATGCGCCGGGAAATGATCCGGCATAACAATCTTTCCATCCGCGCCCTGGGCTACAAGGACAAGGAAAGCTACAAGGCCTGCAACTCCATTGCCAACGAGGAGTTTGGCCGGAATTTCTTCTCCGGCATCGCCCTGTTCGCCTCCTCGGTCTGGCCCGCGTTTTTCGGCATGGGCTGGCTGGACTTCCGTTTCCACGGCGTGGAGTTCGTGCTGCCGCTCATGGGGACCGTGGGTGCGGGCTTTTTGTTCGTCCCGATTTACATTCTTGTCCGCATCGCTTTTCACAAGGCCAAGCCCTGGCTGCCGCTGTTCTCCTTTATCCGTCGCAAGATCAAGGAAAACGAGGGGGGCGAGGACTGGATGACCTACATGGACATCGTGAAAAAGGAAGAGGCTGCGGATTCCGTGGGGGCAACGGCGACGGAATCCAATGGTTCGTGCGGCACCCGCGGCTGAGCCGCAAGGCAAAGATCCATGGCAAAGCCCCCGATCCTGTTGCAGGATCGGGGGCTTTGCTGTGGTGGTGCTTGGACCTGGTGAGCGTTTCGTGTTTTGGACTGTGGTGGCGTTTGGTTAGCCCGGTTCCCCGTTTTCCTGGTAATCCCTTGCTTCCAGGGCATTGAAGAACTCGTCGGGATCGTCGGGCGCGAGCAGAATGCGGGTGTCGCTGGTGCGTACCAGCACGCCTTGATTCTTATTGCCCAGGACATGGGCTGTCTCGCCGTTTTTGATGGAAAAGACGCCGCAACGGTAGCCGCCGAATTTCATGCCCCGTTTGGAGTCCCGCACGGCCAGGTCATGGTCGCCGTTCAGCTCCAGGGAGCGGATTTCCTGGATGGCCTCCCAGGGGACGGCCAGGTCCAGAAAAGGCGGTCCCAGGACGTGCAGTCCTTCCTCACCGAGTCGCACCTCGGCCCGGGCCGGATTGACCAGCAGCATATACCAATAGAGCAGGGACAGGGGACCGGCCACGGCGATGAGGCAGATACCGGTCCAGGTCAGGCCCGAACGGAACGCCCAGGCCGTGGCAGCGGCCACCACGGCCACCGCCAGGAAGAACCCGAAGATGACCCAGCGGTTCATGGGAACCCGAAATACGCGCATGCCTTACCTCCGTAGACTGATGATGGCCCGAATGTAATACGTTTCCGGGGCGCGGTCAAAAAAGCGTTGGAATGGCCGACTTGTTCAGGTATCCTGAAAAAGGCTTTGCCGCGTTGATGCGCAGGGCTTGATTCTTTTTGATGGGAGAGAACATGGGGCAAAGGGCGCGGGTAGCCTGTTTCGCAGTATTCCTGATCGTTGTTTTCGGGTGTTTGAGCGGTTGCGGGGATGACGAGCCTTTTGTCCGGGTGGACCTTTCCCGCCGGGAGGAACTGGCGGCCCGTCCTCCACGGGAGGCCGTGACCTACGCGTATCTGCCCCAGTATTCCCACGCGGTTTCCTATGAGCGCCACCGGCAGCTTCTGGAATATCTGCGCCGCGAGACCGGACTGCCTCTGCGGCAGATTTTCCCGGACACGTTCGATGAACATATCGAAATGGTCAAACGCGGGGAAATCGACATTTCCTTTTCCAACCCCTTTGTCTACATCCAGCTGGCCCGGGACGGCGCACGCGCCTTTGCGCGCATTGTGGAGCCGGACGGCCGGCCGTTTTTCCGGGGGCAGATTATCTGCCGTTCGGACAATCGTTCCATCCATACCCTGCAGGACTGCCGGGGCAAGCGCTGGATCGCGGTGGATCCCAATTCCGCGGGGGGCTACCTTTTCCCGCTGGGATTGTTCCTGGAGCGCGGGCTGCGGGTGGACGATTTTTCGCAAATCGCCTTTGCACCCGGTCCGGGCGGTAAGCAGGAAAAAGTCGTGCTCTCCGTGCATTCCGGCACCTATGATTTGGGATCCATCCGCAAAGGAACCCTGGACATTCTGGCGGACAAGGTGGACCTCTCCAAGATTCGCGTGCTGGCCGAAACCCGCGACTACCCCGGCTGGGTGTACGCGGCGCGCAGGGGGCTTGATCCCGAGGTGGTGCGCAAGGTGCGCGAGGCCATGTTCGCCCTTGATCCTGCCCGTCCCGATGACGAGCGTATCCTGACCATTGCGGGGATGCGAGGCATTGTTCCGGCTGCGGACCACGACTATGACGAGGTGCGTGCGCTGGTGCGGCGTCTGGACGATAACGGCAGCAGCCCCGGGGAGGTGCGCTGATGCGGGTTATCTCCAGGCTTCGGTTCCGGTCCAAGTTGATCCTGGGCATCACTGCCATTGTGGTCTGTACGACCTTGGGGCTGACGCCGCTGGTGGCGCGCATGACGGCCACGGCCCTGTTGGACGAGAGCAAAAAACGGGGCGCGGCCCTGGCGGAAAGCCTTGCGGCCCGCGCTGTTGATCCACTGCTTTCCGGCGATTTGCTGCGGCTGAAAAATATGGTGGATGAGGCCGAAGACCTGGGCGAGGAAGTGGTCTACGCCTTTATTCTGGACCAGACCGGCTATGTGCTGGCCCAAACCTTCCAGGGCGGGTTTCCCGTGGATCTGCTGGCCGCGAACCGGGCCGGTCCGGACGCGAAAGCGCGCATCCAGCTGTTGGAAAGCGATCAGGGGCGCATTGACGACTTTGCGGCGTCCGTGCGGGTCGGCGGTGCCGATTTCGGGGAGGTGCGCCTTGGATTGTCGCGCAAGCCCATTCAAGGGCGGGTGAACCGGCTCATTTTGACCATGGGTACGCTTTCCGCAGGCGGATTGGCTCTGGCCATTGCCTTGTCCACGGTGTTTGCCAATAAGGTCACCAGCCGCATCGGCCGGTTGCGGGAACACGCCGAGGACATGGTCAAAGGCGATTTGGATCTGCATTCCGCACCGCCGGCCAAGCGCAATTGCTGGGAGATTATGGATTGCGGACTCAAGGCCTGCCCTGCCTACGGCGATACGGACCGGCGATGTTGGTATCTTGCGGGAACCCAGTGTCCGCAGTGTCGTTCCGGGGAGGAGTCAGCCGGACGCGACTCCTGCCGTAATTGTCCCGTATACCGGGAGAACGCCGGGGATGAAATTCAGGATCTGGCCGAGACCTTTGACGCCATGGCCCTGAGTCTTAAGGCCTACATCGGGGAACTCAAGGAAGCGGAGCGTGTGCTCTCCAACCAGGAGCGGCTTATGCGCACCATTCTGAACGTGACCCCGGATCTGGTGTCCCTGGTGGATACGCGCATGGTCTATCAGGCGGCGAACACCGCCTTTGCCGCGTTTGTGCAGCGCGATGTGCGTGATATCCGCGGCAAGACCGATTTTGATATTTTTCCGGAGCACCAGGCCGAACAACGCCATCTGGAAAGCCGGGACATCCTGGCCACGGGCCGGCGCCTGGATCGCCAGGACTGGATCGACAGCCCCCAGGGACCGCGCTGGTTCCACACCGTGAGCATCCCGGTGCGCGACCAGGAGGGCGGCATCACCGGACTGCTGCGCACGGACCGGGATTTGACGGACCTGAAGCGCTACCAGGAACAGCTTATCCAATCGCAAAAGATGGAATCCGTGGGCAAGCTGGCCGGGGGGGTGGCGCATGAGATCAATACGCCCCTGGGCGTGGTGCTGGGGTATGCCCAGCTGCTTATGGAGGACGTGGAAGAAGGCTCCCAAATGCATCAGGATCTGGCCACCATTGCCAAGCAGGCCAAGGTCTGCCGTAAGATCGTGGCCGACCTGCTCGGATTTTCCCGTCAGGCCGAGAGCGAAAAGCGCGAAATGTGCTTCAACAACTCGGTCATGGAGGCCGTGAGCCTGGTGCGCCATACGTTCGAGATGGACAAGGTCACCATTGAAGAGCGTCTGGACGACCGCATGCCCATCATCTACGGCGACCCGGAAAAGCTCAAGCAGGTCTGGATTAACCTGCTCAACAACGCGCGGGACGCCATGGCCTCCGGCGGCAAAATAGTGGTCAAGACCGTGCTGGACACCCCCGCGCAAAAGGTTACATTGTGGCTGGCGGATACGGGAACCGGCATCGGCAAGGAAGACATACGGCAGATTTTCGACCCGTTTTTCACCACCAAACCGGTGGGCAAGGGAACGGGGCTGGGGCTTTCCGTGTCCTTCGGCATTATTGAGGACCACGGCGGTGAGATCCATGTGGAAAGTCCGGCGCCTGAGGAATTCGCGATTTCGGACTCCTCCGGCACCGGACCGGGAACCGTGTTCATCGTGGACTTGCCCCTGGATCATGAAAGCATGGTGGAGGCGGGCAGCCCCGCCATCAAGGATGAAATGGAAGCGACTCCGGCCACGACCGAAGGCGGGTAATGCGAATTCACAGGACGGGCGTTCGTGGCGTCCGTTGAGCAGGGAGAAAGGCTTTTATGGCTGAAATCATCGTGGTGGACGACATCTCCGACGCCGGAGTGCTGGTCAAGCGTATTCTTGAACGCAAGGGACATACCGTGCATGCCTTCACCGAAGAGGAGGAGGCCATTGCCCATGCCGCGACCCGGCAGGCCGATCTGGCCATCCTGGACATCAAACTCAAGAAGATGACCGGGGTGGAGGTGCTGGAGGAACTTAAAAAAGTGCGGCCGGAAATCAAGGCCATCATGCTGACGGGCTACCCCACGTTGGAAACCGCCCGTGAGTCCCTGCGGCTGGGAGCCAGCGAATATTGCGTCAAGCCCATCGACAAGGACGAGCTGGAGGCCAAAGTGGCCGAAGTCCTGGGCGGCTGATCAAGGAGACGGGTGCCCGAGCGTGTTCATCGCCGAATTATTCAAGCATTGGACCTATCAGGTTTTTTCTCCGGGCGCGCTGCTGCGGAGCAAGTACAACGCGTTCAAGGAATTGCTGGAATTCGACGACCGCTGTCTTGAGGGCATCGCCGACCTGGAGGAGATTGCCTACGGCCGGGAAAAGGCGGACTGGGCGCGCATGCATCGGCTTTCGCTCCAGCTTACCCGCGATGTGGGCGAGATGGTCCGGCGACTCAAGCTCATGGGACCGTCCCGCTATGTGGGACTTCCCGACTATTTCAATAAGTTCCGGTTCTACGTGTCCATGGGCATGGACACCCCGGACCCGGCCATTGCCCCGCCGCACGTACTGAGCCTGGAAGAGGCTGCGGACGCCCCGGCCCTGGCCGGAGGAAAAGCCCGCAATGCCGGGCTTATGGCCGCGGAAACCTACCTGAACGTTCCTACGGGGTTCGTGGTCACGGCCACGGCCTTCAATTACTATCTGGAGGCCAACGGCCTGCGCGCCGAAGTGGATGATCTGCTCGGGCGCATGGAACTTTCCCGGCCTACGGAAATGGAGCGCCTCTGCGCCGAAATCCGCGAGTTGGTGTTGCAAGGCACGGTCCCGGTTCCCATTGCCGAGGAGATCGTCAGCCGCTCCAAGACCCTGGCCGGTGATTCGGGCGTATTGGCCGTGCGTTCCAGCGCCGTGGCCGAGGACGGGGAACTTTCCTTTGCCGGACAATATGAGAGCCTGCTTTCCGTGGACCCGGATCAGGCCTTGAATGCCTATAAGCGTGTCCTGGCCGGGAAATACGCGCCCCGGGCCGTGACGTATCGCGTGCTCAACGGGTTGAGCGATGTGGAAACACCCATGGCCGTTTTGTTCATGCCCATGGTGGAGGCCCGCGCCGCCGGCGTTGTCTACACCCTGGATATGGACCGCTCCCAAGCGGTCTGCGGCATGCTTTCGATCTATGCCGTGCCTGGTGTGGGCGAGCATTTGGTCAGCGGTCGCGCCGTTCCCCAGATTTATTGCCTGACCCGCGAGGCTGATCCCCTGCTGGTGCAGGAACCCACTGCCGATGCCGTGCTTTCCCCCGAGCAGGTGGCGAGCGTGGCCAAGGCTGCCATGGAGCTGGAACAAATGTTCGGCGAGCCGCAGGATGTGGAATGGGCCTTGGATCAGCAGGGCGGGTTGCATATTTTGCAGTCGCGGCCTTTGGGAGGGCGACACAAGGCCCAGGCCGCGCCGGAGCGAAGTGTTTCCCCCGAGGCCCGGCCGCTGTTGGCCGATGCGAGCCGCGCTTCGGGCGGCGCCGCGTATGGCCGGGTGTTTCATTACGATCCGCCGGAACATACCCTGGAGGATATTCCCCGGGACGCGATTTTGGTTGTGGGCGCATTGGATCCGGCTTTGGCCGGGACCGTGGGCAAGATTCGCGGTGTGATCGCTGAGGCGGGCAGCCGGGCCAGCCATTTTGCGTCCGTGGCCCGGGAGTTCGGTCTGCCCGTGCTGGTGGGGGTGGAAAACGCCTTTCAGCGGTTTTCCCCGGCCCTGGAAGTGACCGTGGATGCGGATACCGGGGCCGTGTATCACGGCCGGGTGGAAAGCCTGCTGCAAAACGATGAAGAGGAATCCCGCCCCAGCCCGGCATTGCAGCGCCTGCGCCAGGTCATGCCGCACATTTCCCGGCTTACCCTGGTGGATCCGGAAGGTGCGGATTTTGCTCCGGAGCATTGTCGCTCCCTGCATGACATCGTGCGTTTTTGTCACGAAAAGGCCGTTGCCGAGATGTTCCGGCTGGTCGGACGCGGCGGTCGGGGATTGGGCGCGGCTCGCAAACTGGAGACCGGGCTGCCGCTGGTCATGTATCTTTTGGACGTGGGCGGCGGGTTGTTCGACCAGGCCACGCAGAAACGTTCCATCACCCCGGATGATATTAAAAGTCCGCCCATGTGGTCCCTGTGGCAGGGGCTTTCCTCCAAGGACATCGTCTGGCAGGAGGGGCTGACCCACATGGATTGGGAGGAGTTCGACCGGGTCAGCGCGGGCATCTTCAAGCACGACTCCGCGTTGCTGGCCAGCTACGCTGTCGTGGCCGAAGATTACGCCCATCTGATGGTGCGGTTCGGGTATCATTTTTCCCAGGTCGATTCCTTGTGCGGACCGGACGAACGGAAAAATTATGTGAATTTTCGGTTCAAGGGCGGCGGCGGGCTGATGCGTCAGCGGGAGCTGCGGCTTCTGTTTTTGCGGCGGGTGCTGGAAAGCCAGGGCTGGCGCGTGCGGGTGCGGGGCGATATGCTGGATGCGGGCGTGGGAAACGGTAGTGAGGCCATGACGCAACGGCAGCTGCACCTTTTGGGCCGCATCCTGGGCCGGACCCGGCTCATGGATATGGGGCTGGAGGACGAGTTGCAGGTGGACCGGCTGGTGGAGGAATTTTTGCATCCGCCCGCCAGTGAGGACTATTAGAGCGAAGGTGGCCGGTGTGCGGTGTTGCGCAGCATGGTGCCGGACCGCCAACCGCGGCGGGATACGCTCCTGTTTTTGGGTTCGGCGGTCTGCCGCGTGTCGTCACGGGCGGCAACACAAGGCGTGAAAAAAGCAGACCGGCGTGTAGTACACTAGGCAAGGATTGAATCGTCATGGAGCAGGCTGGCGCACACCGGGTTGCCCCTGAGCATGGATCCGCAAAAACGGCGACGACCGGGTACAGCGTGCCACGCGGCCCGGCGGACCGCCTTCTGAAATGGAAGCGGCATGAGTGAGAAAAAAAGCGCCTACCATCTTGACTGGGTCACGGATCATTTGGCCGTGGGCCAGGCTCCCATGTCCGTGCGGCAGCTGGATGCCCTCCATGCGCAGGGGGTGGACGCCATTTTGAATCTGTGCGGAGAGTTTTGCGACCTGCACGACATCGAAACCGAACATGGATTCGAGGTGTATTATCTCCCCCTGCCCGACGAGGAAGCCCCGGAGCTTGCCGAGCTTGAGAAGGCCTTGGAATGGTTGGACGAATCCATTTATTTGGGCAAGCGCGTACTCATTCACTGCCGCCACGGCATCGGCCGCACAGGAACCGTGCTGAACGCCTACCTGCTCCGTCGCGGCCTGGGGCACAAGTTGGCGGGCCGCGCCCTCAAGGGGCTAAAATCCAAGCCCGCCAATTTCGATCAATGGTGGGCCATCCGTAAATACGGTCGGCACAGCGGCAGGCTTACCCTGCGTGAACCCTCCCTGGAATTCAAACACCTCGTTGATCTGGCGCCATATTTTCGGGACTATGAAGCCCTGGTCCGTCGTGCCGAGGATTTGTTCGACTATGAGGCGTCCGAGTCTTCGGAGCGCAAGGCCCGGGGACGATGCGGCCTGGATCACGCCGCCTGTTGCCGGACCCCGGTGCAGTTGAGTCTGGTGGAGACCGTGTACGTGGCCCATAAAATCAATGCCCAGCTCACCAGCGCGGAGCGGCTCGAGGCCATTGAACGCGCCGTGACCGCGGCACGCAAGGAACGCCGGGAACAGGCCCGGCACCAGGGACGGGACGTGTGTCTGGCCGAGGCCGGGGCATTGTGTCCCCTTTCCGTGGACGGGCTGTGCACGATTTTTCCGTATCGGCCCCTGCAATGTCGATCCTTTGAGCTTTCCGAGGAAGTGAAACAGGAATTGTGGGCGGACCTGCTGGCCCCGGAATTGGATAAGGGATCCCGCGACCTCTTCTTTTCCTTCACATCCGAGTTCCCATCGGATGAAACCATGGTCTTTGCTTTGCCGGATGTTGTTTCCGGCCGGTATGTGCAGACCTTTTTCCACTACATGATGCAGAAAAACGCCGATGGCGGGGAAGGAGTCTGACATGGCGCCCCTGGCCGAAAAGATTGCCGCCGGCATTGAACTGTTGACCGCGCTGTTGGACGAGCATGGTCCGGGACGTGTGGCCGTGGCCTGGACCGGGGGGAAGGATTCCACCGTGGCGCTGCATTTGTGGCGGCGGGTGCTGGCCGATTCCGTGCGGCCTGGAACCAGCTTGCGCGCCCGGGTGGTCAGCGTGGATACGGGGCTGAAATTTCCGGAGGTGGTGGATTTTCGTGACCGCTGGGCCAGGCAATGGGATCTTAATTTGGTGGTGGCCCGGCCGGAGGAGAATCTGCGGGCGTATCCCGTGGCCGTGGACAAGGTGGCCTGTTGCCATGATCTCAAGGTGCGCCCCCTGCAACGGGCCGTGCATGAGATGGGACTGCGGGCGCTGATCACGGGGCTTCGGCGGGACGAACATCCCAGCCGGGCAGGGCGGAAAGCCCAGGAACTGCGCTCCTGCGCGGACGGCAAGGGGTATGTGCAATGCAATCCGCTGCTGGACTGGAGCGAGATGGACATCTGGGCCTATACCACGGGCCGGGAAGTGCCGTTCTGCGAGCTGTACGGCCGGGGATACCGTTCCCTGGGGTGCGTTCCCTGCACTGCGAAATCCAGCGTGGGCGAGCGCTCCGGCCGGGACGCGGACAAGGAGTCCCATCTTGATGCCCTGCGTGCGTTGGGTTATTTTTAATAGGTTGATTCAGATGGTATAAAAAACCGGCGTGAGCAGACGTTCACGCCGGTTTTTTGTGTGCGGAGCCGGGAGGATGATCAGGAATCACCGTTCTTGGCGTCTCCGAGATAGGGGTTGAAATATCCGAACCGGAGCCAGTCGTGGGCCTTGCGCAGCCGTTTGCGAAAGTTCACGAAGCCCATGGCCGGTCCTGGGAACTGCGGACCAAGCAGCTCCAGAGCCAGTTGGGGATCCAGGTTCAGGTTGCGCAGCTGGATGAAGTCCAGCCGTGTTTCGTCCACCAGTTCATGCAGTGCCCGCAATTCCTCTTCGGTGTCGTTCAACCCCGGGAAGAAGAGATAGTTTAGGGAGACGAACATGCCGTTGGCCTTGGCCCGGCGGATGGACTCCAACACGTCGTCAAAGGCGTAGCTCACGGGGCGGTAATAGGCCTCGTACGGTCCTTTGCGCACGGAGTTCAGACTCACGCGGATGGAATCGACCCCGGACTCGGCCAGGGGCGCCATGGCCTCGGGAATGGAGGCGTTGGTATTCACGTTCACGGTGCCGCGTCCGCCCTGTTCGCGGAAGACGCGAGTGGACTCGGCCAGCAATTTCCAATTGGTCAGGGGTTCGCCTTCGCAGCCCTGCCCAAAGGAATAGACCGCCCGTTTTTCACGGGAGTTGTGATGCAGCATCACCTCGGTGATTTCTTCTACCGTGGGCGTGAATGCAATGCGTTCCTGGGGGGAGGGAAAGCCTGATTGTTCCGGCTGGTGGGAAATGCACCCCACGCAGCGGGCATTGCAGGTCTGGGCCGTGGGCAGGGGGCATTCGAACCGGCCCAGGGCCAGGTTTTTTGCCGCAGGGCAGCCGTAGTTCAGGGCGCAGCCCGCGAGGTGGCGAATCAACCGGTTGTCGGGAAATCGTTTCATGAGCCGGTGCGCACCGGACTGGACGCGTTCGGGGTCGATGTTCTGGAAGATCTGGCGTTTATCTTCGTCCACTTTTTTGGCGCAGACCCAGAATTTCCCCTCGGCATAGCCAATGGCCGCATAGGAGAGCAGGGGCAGGGCCGGAGCGCCTTCGTCTTCGGCGTAGGCGGCCACTCCCGTGACCGTGTGGGCCGGGCAGACGAATGCAGCCACGCCTAAATCCTCCATGACCTCAATCTCTCCGGCTTCGGGATCAAAGCCCACGGCAAAGCGGCCCGGAAGCATGAAAAATTCGCTTTCCGGGGGCAGGGGCATGATTTCATCGGGCCGGGGCAGGGCCATTTCCTCCCCGCGCCGACAGAGCATCAATAGGTCCGGATGATCGTAGATATTGCCGTCACGGTCGGCCACGAGCAGGCGCGGCCTGGGTTTTTCGCGTTTTGCCATGCGCGGACCATAGTGGAAGCGCGGCGGCTCGGCAAGCCTGGAAAACAGGAGGAGCAGCCAGCAAAACAAAGGCCGTGGAAAGCGTATTATACCGGGGGCGCTGCAACGAAGCGTGGTTAGGAATCGGTCTGCCGAATTTCAGGAGCCGGACCAACGCGATACCAATAGCGGTAGGCTTCATGAAAGCCCATGGAGGCGTAAAGCTCCCGCGCAGGGGTGTTGTGGGCCACCACCTGGAGATAGGCGTGGGTGGCGTTCAGGCGAATGGCTCCGCGCAGCAGCTCGCGCATGAGCCGGGAGGCATGTCCCTGGCGACGCAGGTTCGCACGGGTAACCACATCGAAAATGCCGAACAAGGGAAAGAGGCTGTCCGGCACGCCCAGGCCGCAGCTGGCAGGGGTCTGGCGACGGGTCACACTGCCGAACAGGGTGCCGGGAGCGGCGAGCCGCAGCAGTTTGGCGTGTGTTTCCGTGTGCTCGGGGTTGCCTGCGCATTCTTTCCAGCCGGGAAACCAGCGGTCCGGTTCCCGGAGTTCGAACCGGCAGTCCATGCCTTTGGTGGCGATGTTGGAAGGGGAAACGCGGGGGCGCGAGGGCATGGGCGCCGCGCAGGAGCCGTCCAGCGGGCGAAGCAATACCAAGGTGGTGTCCTGGCGGTCATATCCTTTTTGGTCCAGGGCCATGTCCAGTTCCGGGGGAAGAAAATCCGGAATTTTGAAGATGGCGGGCTGGCCCGCTTCGGCATAGGCGCATTCCACGTCGTTCAGAGCGTTCAGGGCGTGGGGCAGGCGGTCCGGCGGCAGATCCTGCACGATCCAGGCGGAGTTGGACCGCTTGCTGTACCCTTCGGCAAAGCGCAGGGTCCAGGGACCGGCCTCGCGGTTGATGAGTGCGGGCCAGGCCCGATGGGTGGCCGCTTCCACATGCTGGGGCGGAAGCATGGCAAACGTACTGTCCGGCAGCGGACTGGACGCAACGGGAGATGCCTCGGGGGACGGGACGGGAAAAGGTGACCGTACGGACATGAGCGGGGTCTGGCTGGTGGAGGTGGTACGGAAAAAGGCCGACGCAATTCACTGCGTCGGCCTTTGGATGATCGTAACAGGCTCCGTGCAGATTAACGCTTGGAGTACTGGTACTTGGCGCGGGCGCCAGGCTGACCGTACTTTTTGCGTTCTTTGACGCGGGAGTCACGGGTGAGCAGGCCGGCGCGCTTGAGCGCGGGGCGAAGCTCGGGATCCATTTTTTCCAGGGCGCGGGCAATGCCGTGCCGGACGGCCTGGGCCTGGCCGGAGATGCCGCCGCCGGAGCAATTGACCTTCACGTCGACCTTGTCCAGCAGACGCACGAGCTTCAGAGGCTGCTCGATGATCATCTGCAGGGCTTTGCGCGGAAAGTATTCGTTCACGGGACGATTGTTGATAAGAATCTGGCCGGTGCCGGAGGGGTAGATCCGGGTCCGGGCGGTGGAAACTTTACGTTTGCCGGTGCCGTAGCTGAAATCGCTCATGGTCATTCACCTGCGTTAAATATCAAGGGTTTGGGGCTGCTGGGCCTCGTGCGGATGATTGGGGCCAGCATAGATCTTGAGCTTTTTGAGCTGCTTGCGGGCCAGACGGTTTTTGGGGAGCATACCCTTGACCGCCGCCATCAACACGTTTTCAGGCTTTATTCTCATCATCTCGGCCAGGGTCTTGGATTTGAGACCGCCGGGATGGCCGGTGTGCTTGTAGTAGCGCTTTTGTTCCAGCTTGTTGCCGGTGACCTTGATTTTGTCGGCGTTGACCACGACCACGAAATCTCCACTATCCATGTGGTTGGAGAATTCGGGCTTATGCTTGCCGCGCAGACGACGGGAAATTTCCGTGGCGAGGCGACCCAGGATCTTGTCCGTGGCGTCGACCACGATCCAATCGTGGCTGAGGTCTTCGGGCTTCGGGGTGTATGTCTTCATTACTTAAAGCTCCTTCTCGTAAAACCGGAAGGGGATACTTACGGACTTTCGCGCATGCTGTCAAGCAGGCGTCATGGAGAATGTCCCACCGCAATCGGGGGAACGGGCCGCACCTTTTGTAACGGGGCTGCCGGAGTCGATGCCTTGAAGAGGGGCACCGGCGTTTTCGGCGGCGTTGGGACTCATGCCATTATCTGAACAGAAAGTCACGTAAAAAATGGTCCGTGCGTATCCGCGGCGGGAGAGAGGAGTGGGAAGGAAAATAACGGTACTGCCTCCCCGGAACAATTGGAAAAACAATGTCGAGCCATAAAAAAATGGAATCGCGGATTGTTTTTTTTGTCGGTTTTCTGGTAACATGATTCGGTAATAGGAGGTTTTTTTTATGAAACAGCTATTGATTGTACTCTCGTTGCTCTTGTTGGCGGGAACCGCCGTGGTTGTGCACGACGTTCAGGCAGGTTCGGATGCGGAGATGTTGTACGCCCGCTGCAAGGGATGTCATGGAGCCGACGGTTCCAAGCCCCAGGACGGCCATGTGATTCAGGGTATGAGCGTGGAGCAGCTGGAAGAGACGCTGCTCGGTTATAAGAACGGCACCTACGGCGGCAAGAAAAAAGCCATCATGATGGGACAGATGTCGCGTCTTTCCGAGGCGCAGATCAAGTCCCTGGCTGCATACATCGCGGAATTCTAGCCATGCATCCGGTAGTGAAAACCGCGCTGACCCTGGCGTTGGCCGTGGTCATGATCGGTGTGTTCGTTTCGGCACACGCCGTGGACCACGATCCGCCGCCCGGGGAAGCAGGCATGGACCACGCTGTGCAGCCTGGAGCAGCGTCCGTGGATACGGGCATGGGGTCCGGCATGGATCATGGGGAGCATGGCGGGGAACCGGCCATGCCCCCGGACCCGGCTGTTCCGGCAATGGACCATGCGGGCCACGCCCCGGAACCGACCATGCCCATGGATTCGGACGCCCCGGACATGGACCATGCCGGACACGGCCAGGACGACGAGCATGTGCATCCTACGCAGACTTCGCCGGAAGTGGGCGTGACCGAACATTTAGGCGAGCATCTGCCCGAGGGAATGCGCTTTACGGACAGCCAGGGCCGCGAAGTGGATTTGTTGGAACTGATCGACAAGCCCACGATTATTGCGCCCATTTATTTCAATTGTCCTACGGTGTGCAATCTGCTGCAAAGCTCTCTGGCCCGGGCCTTGCCCGAGGTCGGATTGACGCCTGGCGAGGACTATCAGGTTTTTTCCGTGAGCTTCGACGAACTGGATACCCTGGAGATCGCGGCCCGGAAAAAGCGCCAATATCTTACAGCCATGCAGACAGACTACCCGCCCGAAGCCTGGAAGTTCCTGGTGGGGGATTTGCCGAACATCCACGCCTTTACCAAGGCCATCGGGTTTGGGTTCCAGCGGATGGACCGGGATTTCGCCCATCCCGTGATCTTGGTGGCGGTTTCTCCAAAGGGGCGCATCGTCCGCTACCTCTACGGCAATGGCTTTATGCCCTTTGATCTGGCCATGGCCGCCACGGAAGCGGCCGAGGGCAAGGTGGGGCTTTCGGTCAAGCGGCTGCTGTCGGTCTGTTTTTCCTATGATCCCGAAGGACGGCAGTACACCTTCAACATCATGCGCGTGGCTGGTGCCGCCGTGTTGATCGGGCTGGGGATTCTGCTTCTGGCCCTGCTTCTTGGCGGTCGTCGCAGGCGTTCGCGCAAATGAACCCGAACCGTTCCATGCGGAGTACACATGACCCAGCACGTGGCTTCCTTTCTTGAAGCGCCTGCCGGAGCCGGTTGGCTGCGGCGCGTAGGCACCTGGATTTTTTCCACGGACCACAAGCGCATCGGGCTGCTCTATTTTTACAGCATCGCCGCCATGTTCGCGGTGGGCGTGATCCTCGGGTTGCTGATCCGGCTGGAGCTGATCGCCCCGGGCGAAACCATCATGGGCGCGCAGACATACAACGCGGTCTTCACCCTGCACGGGGTGGTCATGATCTTTATGGTGGTCATTCCGAGCATCCCGGCCGCCTTTGGCAACATCTTTCTGCCCATTCAGATCGGGGCCGAGGACGTGGCCTTTCCACGCCTGAATTTGTTTTCCTGGTGGCTTTACATGGCGGGCGCGTCCCTGGCCGTGGTGTCACTTTTCACCGGGAACGGTCCGCCGGATACGGGCTGGACCTTTTACGTCCCCTTTTCCAACGTGACCACAACCAACGTGGATTTGGCGGTGCTGGCCGTGTTCATCCTCGGGTTTTCCTCCATCCTCACGGGGTTGAACTTCATCATCACCATCCACCGGCTGCGGGCCGAGGGCATGACCTGGGGACGGCTGCCCCTGTTTGTCTGGTCCCTGTACGCCACGGCCTGGATTCAACTTCTGGCCACGCCCGTGCTGGGCATCACGGCTCTCTTGATCATGGCCGAACGCATGCTGGGCATGGGACTGTTTGACCCGGCCAGGGGCGGGGATCCCATTTTGTATCAGCATCTGTTCTGGATCTATTCCCACCCGGCCGTGTACATCATGATCCTGCCCGCCATGGGCGTGATCTCGGACATTCTGCCCGTGTTCTGCCGCAAGCACATCTTTGGGTACACGGCCATTGCCATTTCCAGCATCGGCATTGCCCTGGCCGGTTCCCTGGTCTGGGCGCACCACATGTTCACCTCGGGCATGAGCGATACCGCGGTGCTCGTCTTTTCCCTGCTGACCTTCATTGTGGCCATTCCATCCGCAGTAAAGGTCTTCAACTGGGTGGCCACCATGTATAAAGGCTCCATCGCCCTGGAACCGCCCCTCTGGTACGCCATGGCCTTTATCGTGCTCTTTTCCATCGGCGGGCTGACCGGGCTGGTGCTCGGCTCCGCAGGAACAGACATCCACGTCCACGATACCTATTTCGTGGTGGGGCATTTTCATTACGTGATCTTCGGCGGTACGGGCTTTGGCATGTTCGCGGCCCTGCATTACTGGCTGCCCAAAGTCTATGGCCGAATGTACAACAAGTTCTGGGCCGTGGCCGCCTGCCTGATCATGTTCGCGGGTTTTCATGTGCTCTACTTCCCCATGTTCCTGCTGGGCATGGATGGCATGCCCCGCCGCTACTACGACTACCTGCCCCAGTACACGGACATGCATGAACTTTCCACGGTCGGCTCCTGGCTGTTGGCCGTGGGATTGGTGATCATGACCGCCAACCTGGTCACGGGGATGCGCCTGGGCCGCCGCGTCAAGAACAACCCCTGGGGCGGAGCCAGCCTGGAATGGACCATTCCCTCGCCGCCACCCACGCACAATTTCCTGGAAGAACCCGTGGTGGAACGGGGACCGTATGATTTTGCGGGAATCGAACCGGAAGAGCCGTCCATGCGGGTTCCCGCCGGGGCGACAAAGCCCGGAGGAGGTGAGGCATGAGCGCACCGTTCAAGGACCAGGTGGGCGCACGCATGGGCATGTGGCTGTTTTTGTTCACGGAGCTGCTGTTGTTCGGCGGGCTGTTCGTGCTCTACGCCGCCTACCTGCACCGCTGGCCAGCGGAGTTTCACCACGCTGCCGGAGAATTGTCCCGAACGTTCGGCGCGGCCAATACCGTGGTGCTGATTACCTCGAGTTTTACGGTGGCAGCTTCCATCACAGCCCTGCGCACCGGGCGAAGCACGTTGGCCAGGATGCTGATCTGGCTGACTTTGGCCCTGGCTTTGGTGTTTTTGATCAATAAGTTTTTTGAATGGTCCGCCAAGTTCGACCACGGCTTGTATCCGGGCGGGCATGAGCTGGTGCTGCGCGACGCCGGGGAGCAAATCTTTTTTGCCATGTACTTCACCATGACCGGACTGCACGGCCTGCATGTGCTCATCGGCATGGCCGTGCTGGGCTGGGTGCTGTCCATGATCGGCGGCAAGGTCCGGCGCGACGAACCCGTGGCTCTGGAAAATGCCGGGCTGTACTGGCATCTGGTGGACCTGATTTGGATCTACCTGTTCCCGCTGTTTTACCTGGTGACCTGAAGGGGGAAGGCATGCATTCGAGTGAAGAACACGTACTGGGCTTCCGGCCGTTGGCTCTGGTGCTGGCCGCCTTGCTGGTGCTCACGGGCGTCACGGTCTGGGTGGCGGGGTTCGATTTCGGGTTCTTGAACGTGCTGGTGGCCATGAGCGTGGCCAGCACCAAGGCCGCCCTGGTGGTGTTTTTTTTCATGCACCTCAAATACGAAGGGCGGGCCTTGCAGCTCATGGTGCTTACGGTGTTCATTCTTCTGGCCATTTTCATCGGTTTTACCTTTTTCGACGTGGCCTACAGGTAGGTGACCATGTATTCACAAGCTCTTAGCGCAGCACAGCAAGTGGATCGGGCCTTTGCCCTTATCTTCGGCGTTTCCGTGCTTCTGCTCGCGGGCATCGTGGGCTGCATGCTCTGGTTCGCCTGGCGCTACCAGCGCAAACGTCATCCCCAGGCCGCGGACATCCACGGCAATACGCTGCTGGAAATCCTCTGGTTCGTGCTGCCCACCATCATCGTGCTGGGCATGTTCTATTTCGGCTGGACCAGCTACAAGGCGCTGCGTTCTGTTCCGGCCGACGCCATGACCGTGCAGGTCACGGGCCGGATGTGGTCCTGGGCGTTTGAATATCCCAACGGCCGACGCGCCGCGGAACTGGTGGTACCCGTGGGCCGGGCCGTAAAGCTGGATATGACCTCCACGGACGTGATCCACAGCTTTTACGTACCCGCGTTCCGCATCAAGACCGATACCGTGCCCGGCATGCAGACCTATGCCTGGTTCCGGCCTGAGGAAAAGGGGGAATACGACATTCTCTGCGCGGAATACTGCGGGCTGAAGCATGCGAACATGCTTTCCGTGGTCCGGGTCGTGGAGGCGGAGGAATTCAACCAGTGGTATCGGGGCGAGACCGACATGACCGGCGGTGCGGGACCGGATCCACTGGCCGTGTTCGAAAACCAGGGCTGCACCGGCTGCCACAGCCTGGACGGGACCATTCTGGTCGGTCCCACGCTCAAGGACATCTGGATGCGCGACACCGTGGCGGTGTTGCCCGACGGACGCACCAACAGCATAAAGGCGGATGGACCGTATCTGCGCCGGGCCATTTTGGATCCGGGCGCGGAGGTGGTGCAGGGATACGATGACATCATGCCCGGCTATGAAGGGCAGGTCACGGACGAGGAACTCAAGGCCATGCTGCACTGGATGAAGGGCGCGGCCGCACCGGTGCCGCCGCAGGGACGAACAGTGGCCGAAAACGAGGGGTGCCTTTCCTGCCACTCCACGGACGGCACCATCATTGCCGGACCCAGCTTCAAGGGACTGGCCGGAAGCCGCATTCAGGTCTTGGACCAGGGAAAGGAACGGGAAATCGTGGCAGACGATTCCTATCTCAAGGAATCCATCCTCAAGCCCGAAGCACTCCTGCGCAAGGGCTATGATCCCATGATGCCCGGATACGATTATTTGTCCCCCGGGGATCTGGAGTCCCTGGTGGAGTACATGCAGAGCCTGGGGACATCTCCATGATGCCGCACCGGGAAATCGCCCAAGCCCTGGATCGCTTTGCTCCGGCCGCGTTGCTGCGTTGGCGCGTGGCGCTTATGGCCGGGCTATCCACGGCCCTGGGGGCTTTGCTGGCCGGAGCCTCCGCCAGCGTAGGGGCGGGAGCCTTGGTCGTTGGCATGCTGCTCTGCATGGGGTGTTCCGTGTTCAACCAGGTGCAGGAACGGCGTATCGACGCGCTGATGGAGCGTACCCGCAACCGTCCCCTGGCCTCGGGCGCGCTTTGCCCCGGCACGGGGCTGGTGTTGGGCGGGTTGCTGACCATTGCCGCGCTTGCCGGATGCGCTTTGCTGGGGGGCGTCCCGGCATTGGTGGCTGCCCTGGTGGTGCCGCTGCTGTATAACGGCATGTATACGCCTCTGAAGCGTGTTTCTCCCCATGCCATCCTTGTTGGCGGGATTCCCGGGGCCATGCCCCCGTTGCTGGGTTGGCTCCTGGCCGGACCACTCGTTCCGCCGGAGAGCGTGTACGGCATTGGAGCGCTGTTTGCGGTGTACTATCTCTGGCAGGTGCCGCACTTTTGGTGCCTGGCGGAAAAGCGCCGCTCGGATTACGCCCGTGCCGGGCTGGCCGTGGCTCCGGTGCGCATGGGGCGTCGGTACGGTTTGGCCCGTACCTTTTGGACCGCTGCATTCATCGCGGGATTGGCCGCTTCGGTTCCGCTGGGGGTGGTGCCGGACGGGCCGTTGCGCTACGCCGTGCTGGTCCTGGCCTTGCTTTCGGGATTGGCCGCCGCAGTACAGTCCCTGCCCCGTCCCTTGGGGACGGCTTTTCTGCGTCGGTTTCGCGTGGCGGACGCGGCCATGGCCGCTTTTCTCGTGCTTGTGAGCTTTGGCGCTGTCAGTGGCTGACCCGTATTTCCACAGGAGAATTGATTATGCTCTGGGTGCATCCCGCCATACAGCTTCTGGCCACGCTCATGGCCGTGTATGTGCTCCGGCTGGGGTGGAAACGATTCTGCTCCGCCCACTTGGGAATTAAATGCCTGTTCCAATGGAAAGACCATGTTCAATGGGGGGAACTGACCCTGGGACTCTGGGCCTTGGGATTGTTGCTCGGCATTTGGGCCGCGCATTGGAAATGGTCCGTCTACGGACTGACAGGCATGCACTACTGGGTGGGCCTGCTCATGGGAGTTCTGATACCGATTTCGTTTTTTACGGGCCTGCGTATGGATCGAGTCAAAAAAAAGCGGAAAGCTATGCCGTTGATCCACGCTGGAGCCGGCTTCCTGCTTATGGCGCTGGCCGCGGTGGAGCTTGTTACCGGACTGGTGGTGTTGTCACGATTTGTTGTTTCTTAGGAGGAGAGCCTTCCGGGGGCAAACCTTTCTGAAGAAAGGTTCTTCCCCCGGACCCCCTTTCCAAAGACTTTCCCTTGCTCCAGGCCTGCGGCCTGTCGCGGGTATCGTTTTTTTGTTTTGTTTCCCCCCCCCCTTTTTTTCCCTCCCCAAGCAAAAGAGCGGCCTGGGCCGCTCTTTTGCTTGGGGGCGCACCGTTGCCGCGAGTTTCGGGAGGGCGGAGCCATCCCGGAAATCGCGGCAACAGAACGACACGCCGCCGCGCTGCTCCGCCTGTTCACGCTTCATACGTCTTCCCACCGCACGCCCCCGGCCGCGCGCAGCGCGAGACCGGGAAATGGGATTCCAAAGGGTCGCGGACCCTTTGGCCGCCGGAGGCATGCCTTTCTCCCTGCATGCCTGCTCCACAACAAAAGCAACGCCCTGTCCGCGTGGGGCAGGGCGTTGCAGATAGCGTATTTATTCTGATCCGGTCAGCCTTGGGCCACCAGTTCCTTGACTTTGGCGAGCGCGGCGGGGATGCCGTCGGG